>CAZOGA010000014.1:0-17288 GCA_964579095.1 uncultured Desulfurellales bacterium | reverse complement strand
TTTACTTGGATAAATCTTGTGCTTTTCCTTAATTCAAAATCTAAAATTTAACATTTATAATTGTTCTTATTGCAGCGGGAAGAGAAAAAACTGCTTATAAAAGCTGATCAAGTCTCTTTTACGGGGTTACCTGCCTGTGCTAAAGCTACGGTGGAGAAGTTCACTAAAAGCTTGCCTGTTTATGCAAAATATGATAAATTGCACGAAGATTTTTTAAGAAAAGGAGTATTGTTAAAATGAGAAAAGATATTCATCCTAAATATGAGGTTACAACGATAAAATGTGCTTGCGGCAATGAGGTAGTTACAAGATCCACAGTGCCGAATCTTACTGTACAGGTTTGTTCTGCATGTCACCCGTTTTTTACGGGTAAACAAACCACAATAGATGAAGCCGGAAGGATAGATAAATTTAGTAAAAAATATGCTGGTTTCTTCAAAAAAGAGAACAAGCAGTAATTTTTGCCGGGATAAAAATGGATAATACAAGCGGAACTTTTAATATTGATAAAGAATTAGAATTAAAAGGCTGCACAACGCAGGATGTTGTTGATAGTGTTAAAAATGCTCTATCTAATGTTAAAAGCGGTAACTATATGCTTGTTAATATCAACGATTATTCTCAGATTGCAGAAATTGCCAAGGCAGCCGCTTCAAAAGGTGCCTTAATAGAAAATGTCCTTAAGAAAAATGAAAAGAACTGGGTTGTAATGCTGAAGAATAATGTGCCTGTAGCTCAGTTGGATAGAGCGTAAGACTCCGGATCTTAAGGCCGGGGGTTCAAATCCCCCTGGGCACACCATATTATGAGTGAATTTGTAAGCGTTTCAGATTCCATTGAAGAATTGTTCAATGATGTAAAATTAAGCAGAGCTGTGGATTTATGGAAAGTAAACAACGCCTTAAAAATTGTATTTGATGAAAAACTTAATGTTAAATTTAAAGTGCTGAGTTTTAGGAAAGGCTTTTTGATCATAGAGGTGCCTAATTCCGTGTGGGTTCAGGAGTTGTCTTTTATGAAAAATGACATAATATCTAAACTAAATGATGCTTTGGAAGGAGTAACTGTAGATAGAATTATGTTTAAGGAGGTGACTTGATGAGTGATGACAAAATTGTATCTGAAGAAGAAGGTAAGAAGAAAAATAGAGTTTTAAAAGATGAAAAAGATAAAACCTGGGATGATGAAGATTGGGAAGATTCAAGCGCCATAGGTGTAGGATGTTGAACTATAAAAAGCTTTTGTTAAATAAAAGAAATAATTTAAAAGAAATAGCTATCGTATGTTTGTGCGTTTTTGCCGTTTCATCTTGTTCGACGAATAAAAAAATTGTGCCTACGGAAGCAGAGAAGCCGGCGTATGTCTGGTATAATGAGGGTGTGCAGGAGTACATATATCACAACTATAAAGACGCTGAACATTCGCTTGAGATGGTTAATGAGCAGCATCCGGGCAGTATATATGCAAAACGTGCCAATTTAACTTTAGGCGATGTTTATTTTGCGAAGGGAGAGTATATTTTGTCAAGGGACTATTATTCAAGATTTATAAAACTTTATCCTTTGAGCAGCGATGCTGTATATGCTCAATACAAAATTGCCCTGTCTTACTATAAGTCAATGAACGGGTATAAACTTGATTCAACGCCTGCCAAGATGGCGGTAAGAGAATTTTTAAAGCTTATAAAGAAATTTCCCAATAATCCTTATAAAGAAAAAGCGTATAATTATATGAGCAAAAGTGCGTTGGAAATTTACAAGCATGAACTATTTATAGCAAAGTTCTATGACGATTTGGATCATTTGAAAGCTGCGGATAACAGGCTGGAATATATGAATCAGCATTTCAAAAATGCTGATTTTAATAGTGAGATGCTGTATTTGCTGAGCAGTGTAAACTATTCTTTGGGAAAATATGAAGATGCGAACCGATATTTTAAAGAGTTAAAACGGAAATTTCCTGATAGCGGATACGTGCAGAAGCTAAAGGCACTTTTTAAAAATATAAAAACCAAGAAAAAATAGTATGAGTACGAGAAGTATTATAGAGCTTGTCAGTTTTACGATAAGCGGCAGATTGGACAGCATAGAAGAGCCGCCGTGTGATGTCTATGTTCTGCATAAGAAAATTTTTGTAGAAATGGAACTGCCCGGTTTAAATAAAGATAGTTTATCAATAAGAACATTTGGAAATATGCTGACAATAAGCGGTATAAAAAAAAGATCGGATATTGAGCATGCAAAATATTTAAGGGCTGAAAGATTTTTTGGTGTTTTTAAAAAATCGATCAAGCTGCCCTTTTATATAAATGATATTTTAGAGATGCATTACGATAAAGGTGTTATAAACGTGGTGTGTTCCATAAATGAAAAAGAGGTGTATTAATTTATGAGTTATGTAGAATCAGTAAAAATAGATGAAGATATAAATATTCCGGATACGCTGCCGGTGCTTCCGCTCAGGGGCATGACGGTTTTTCCGTATATGATAGTGCCGTTGTTTGTGGGAAGAGATTTTTCCATTAAAGCGATAGATGAAGCGCTTTCCAAAGATAGAATGATTCTATCTTTAACGCAGAAAGATGCAGAAAACAATTTACCATCAACAGAGGATATGCACAATGTGGGAACAGTGTGCTTAATTTTGAGAATGCTTAAGATGCCCGACGGCAGGGTTAAAGTTTTGGCGCAAGGTTTAAAAAAGGCTAAAGTTGCAGAATACACAAAAACTGATCCGTATTTTGAAGCAGAAATTGAAACGCTGAAAGAAGAAATGCCGAAAACCAAGGAAGATAAATTAGAAACTGAAGCTTTGATAAGAACGATAAGAGAGCAGCTTCAGCAGCTTACCGCATATAACAAAAATATTCCTAATGATATTATTGTGATAGCAAATAATATAGATGAAGCTGATAAATTTGCTGATATTATTGTGTCCAATATACAGCTAAAGCCCCAAGTTGTTCAGGAGCTGTTAGAGATACAATCGGTTAAAGAACGTTTGTATAAAATAAATGATATTTTAAATAAAGAGCTGCAGCTGCTTGCCGTTCAAGTAAAAATACAGCATGAGGCTAAAGAAGAGATATCAAAAACTCAAAAAGAGTATTTCTTAAAAGAGCAGATGAGGGCAATAAGAAAAGAGCTGGGTGAGAAGGAAGAAAATAATGAGATTGAAGAGTTAAAAAATAAGATTAAAAAAGCAAAAATGTCGGGTGAGGCGAAAAAAGAGTCCGAAAAACAGCTGTCGCGTTTATCAAAAATGTATCCCGATTCTGCTGAAGCTAATGTAATAAGGACATATTTGGACTGGATGACATCATTGCCTTGGAGCAGACTGTCAAAGGAAAAGATAGATATAAAAGTTGTGAAGAGAGTGCTGGATGAAGATCACTATGATATCGTGGACGCTAAAGACAGGATACTTGAATATCTATCTGTAAAAAAGCTGAAGAGCAATATGAAAGGTCCTATTCTCTGTCTTGTTGGGCCTCCGGGTGTCGGCAAAACATCTTTGGCTAAATCTGTTGCGAGGGCAATTGATAGAAAATTAGTTAAAATGTCGTTAGGGGGCATGAGAGATGAAGCAGAAATAAGAGGGCATAGGAGAACCTATGTAGGAGCTCTTCCGGGCAGGGTGATACAGGGATTAAAACAAGCGGGCGTTAGAAATCCGGTCTTTGTTTTGGATGAAGTTGATAAATTGGGAAGAGACTTCAGCGGAGATCCGTCGAGTGCTTTGCTGGAGGTTTTAGATCCTGAGCAGAATTATGAATTTGAAGATCACTATATAGGTGTTAAATTTGATCTTTCCAAAGTGTTTTTTATCACTACTGCCAATACAACAGAAACTATTCCATTTCCTCTATTGGATAGAATGGAAGTGATAAAACTCTCCGGATATACTACGGATGAAAAAATAAAGATAGCTCAAAAATATATAATTCCAAAACAAGTCGATGAACACGGCTTGGGCAAGTATGAGATAAGATGGACAGAGGGCGGCATTAGAAAGATGATAGAAAGCTACACGCGTGAATCCGGTGTTAGGGGATTGGAAAAACAGATATCAAGTATATTGAGAAAAATAGCAAGAGAGATAGCTGAAGGTGAGAAAATAGAATCTTTGTCTATCTCTGCCAATGCTGTAAGTAAATATCTCGGTACTGAACAATTTACGCTTAATGAAAAACTTGATAAAGATTATGTAGGTATTTCAACCGGATTGGCTTGGACTGCGGTAGGCGGGGTTATTTTGTTTATAGAGGTTTCTAAGGTTAAAGGCAGCGGCAAACTTATACTCACAGGATCGTTGGGAAATGTTATGAAAGAGTCTGCGCAGGCGGCGGTGACGTTTGCAAGGAGTCATTATAAAGAACTGGGATTGGAAGAGGATTTTTATCAGAAATATGATTTTCACATACACATACCGGAAGGTGCAACCCCCAAAGATGGACCGAGTGCGGGTATTACAATGGCAACAGCGATTATATCATCATTGACAAATATTCCCATCAAAAGCGATATTGCGATGACAGGTGAAATAACGTTGACAGGCAGAGTGCTCCCCATAGGGGGATTAAAGGAAAAGACGCTCGCTGCACTGCGTGCCGGAATATACAATGTTATTGTGCCGATTGAAAACAAAAAAGATGCTGCGGAAATTATGCAGCAGACTAAATCAAAGAAACTGAACTATCATTTTGTTAAAAATATGGAAGAGGTGCTGCATATAGCTTTATCAAAACCCATTGAACTGAAAAATAAGTGAAATTTGAATATTTTTTAGCGCTTAAATATATAAGATCTAAAAATAAAGAAAAATTCATATCTTTTTCCTCGCTGATTTCCATTTTGGGCATAGTTCTCGGTGTATCTGCTCTAATAGTTGTTATGGGTGTGATGAATGGATTTGACAGAGAGCTTGAGGAAAAAATTATCGGTGTAAACCCGAATATTATCGTAAGAAGCTCTTCGGGTTTATTTGATGCAAATGAGGGATTTTTGAAAAAAATAGATGAAAATTCAAATGTAAAATATAAATATGCTATTTTATCGACGCAGTGTATTGTTAATTCAAACAACTTTTCCGCCGGAGCTATGCTTAATGGTGTGAATTTCAATAAAACGATACCCGTTAATAAATATATAAAAGGTAAGCCGGATGACGGCATTACCATGGGCAGTGAATTAATGAAAAACTTGGGAGTCAGAATAGGCAGCAGCATAAGAATAGTGCTGCCGTTCGGCAAGACTACGCCGTTTGGTTTTGCTCCTTTGTCATTTAAAGAGAAAGTAACCGCTGTGTTTAAATCCGGTATGTATGATTATGATGCCTCTTTTGTATATATGCCTATAGAGCAGTTATGGTCAAGAAGCAGTATGAAAGGTAAAATAAATACTATTGCAGTTAATATAAAAGATCCGTATAAGGCGGAAGAAGTTACGAAAAATATAGATAGAATATTGCCATACGGTTTTTATGCAGACAATTGGATAAGACTAAACGGGAATTTTTTTACGGCTTTGAAGTTGGAGAAAATAGCAATGTTTATTATTCTTTTGCTTGTAATTATGGTTGCGGCATTTAACATAATGAGTTCCTTGACTATGCTTGTTATGGAAAAAATTAAGGATATTGCTATTTTGGTTTCTTTCGGTGCGACTTCAAAAAATATACGCAACATATTTTTGAAACAATCTTTAATTATAGGCTTGATAGGTGTTGTCCTCGGCGATGCCGCGGGCATTATACTGGGAGTTTTAATTAAAAAATTTCAGTTTGTTAAGCTGCCCAGCGATGTTTATTATATAAATAATATACCTGTTGACCTGAATCCCTATTATATTGCGGCTGTTTCTATTGCTGCCCTGCTGCTTGTTGTTATTGCGAGTGTGTATCCTGCCTATAAAGCGTCTAAAATTAATGTAGTGGAAGTGCTGCGCCAATGATACTTAAAGCGGAAAACGTACATAAATCCTTTAAAAGCGGCGACAGCACTATAAATGTATTAAACGGAGTATCCATATATGTGGAGAAGTCCGATATGGTGGCCGTAATGGGCGTGTCGGGGTCAGGCAAAAGCACTCTTTTGCATATTCTTGGACTTATGGATAAGCCCGATAGCGGCAAGATCAGCATAATGGGCGAGGATGTCAAGTATGAAGATGAAGAATGGCTTGCACATAAGAGAAATAGGAACATAGGTTTTGTTTTTCAGTTTTATTCTTTGATGAGCGAATTGAACGTTGTAGAGAATGTGATGCTCCCTGCCATGATAGGAAATAATTTTAATGTGGAAAAGAGGGCGGAGGAGCTGCTTGCAGATGTCGGCATTGAAAGATCCATGTTTAAAAAAAAGGTATATAGATTATCAGGGGGGGAGATGCAGCGTGTAGCTTTCGCCCGGGCATTGATAAATGCTCCTAATATTATCATAGCCGACGAACCTACGGCTAATCTTGACAAACAAAGTTCCATTGGTATAGTGGAGCTGATGAAGCAAATTGAAGAAAAGTACAGCCAATCATTTATTATAGCTACACACAGCAGGGATGTGGCATATCAATGTAAACGTATACTAAATTTAAGTAAAGGAATGCTAACTATATGAGAAATAATATTATATTAAAAATGCTGATTTTTATGTTTATGGTGCTTTGTGCCGGCTATGTTTATGCATCGGATGTAAGAATTTCATCTGTAAATGTAGATGGTGTTTTAAGAACAGATAAGCCCACGGTGCTGAGTGCGGTTAAAACCAAACCAGGAAGCGAGTTTGATATAAATTTGATAGATCAAGACATAATTAATATCTATAAGCTGGGATTTTATAAGAGTGTAAGTGCATCTATTGATGAAAAAGATGGAAAATATCAGTTAATTTTTACGGTTAAAGAAAAGCCTTCCATTAGATTCGTAACATTTAAAGGAAATGATGAGGTAAAAGATAAAGATTTGGCAAAGGTGTGCAGTGCAAAATCATATCGTATTTTAACAACAAGCATGTTGGATAAAAGCGTATTTTCTATGATGGGCTTATACGCTTCAAAAGGACTGTATCTTACACATATAGACTATAAGATCAAACCTGTTGAAAATAATAGAGCGGATGTTGTATTTGAAATAAAAGAGAGTAAAAAAACGTATATAAAAAATATTAGAATATTAGGCAATAAACATATAGATACAAGCGATATATTAGATGTTATGAAAAATCACAGAAAGAATGCACCCTATATCTTTACATTTTTACCCTGGTTTTATTCGGGCAAACTTGATGTCAATAAACTTTCCTCGGATATGGAAGCAATAAGAGGTTTATATGCATCTAAAGGCTATATTAATGTTAAAGTTTCTCAGCCCATTGTTACCGTTGAACCTGATACCGGTTATACGTATATTGATATTTCCATCAAGGAAGGCAGGCAGTATATTTTGAAAAAAATCTCTTTTAGGCATATAAAACCTGTTACGCTGAAAGAGATTAAAGAAAACATCAATACAGAGATAAATAAACCGTTTGATTTTGTGCAGCTGAGAAAGGATATAGATGCTTTGACGGATATATATGCAGATAAGGGCTATGCTTTTGCGGACATTAATCCCATAATACATCTTAATAAAAAGAATTTAACTGCTGATGTGACGCTGGATGTGGATAAGGGCCAGAAAATATATATAAACAGAATAGAGATTGCAGGCAATACGAAAACATACGATAATGTTATAAGAAGAGAAGTGCGCTTGAAAGAAAGAGATCTTTATTCCCTTAAAAAAATAACAAGATCAAGACAAAGAATAAACAATTTGAATTTTTTTGAGAATGTAAAGATATCAACAGCGAAAGTTAAAGGTAAAGATGAAGTTAATATGAAGGTCAAGGTCAAGGAGAAGCCTACCGGTATGCTTAGTCTTGGTGTAGGCTACAGTTCCTACGATAAGATAGGTTTTATGGGAAGCGTCGCCGAACAGAATTTACTCGGGACGGGAATCCATGGCAAATTTTCAGGCAATATCACATCGAAAAGTGCGCTGTATGACCTGAATCTTGTTGATCCCTGGATTTATAATAGGCCCATTTCTATAGGTGTTGACCTATTTCATCAAAAAAACGATTCTTATGACTATAACGAAAGTTCTACGGGAGGCAGTCTGACCGCCGCAAAACGTTTTTGGGACGATGACCTCTCTGTCGGAGCGACTTATTCTTTATCGTTTAATAATATAGATATTACGACTGATACGCCTGGATATTACTTAGAAGACCAGAATGGAAAACATTTAGAGAGCTCCATTACTCCTTTTATAAAATACAATACGCTGGACAATAATATTTTTCCTACAAGCGGAGTTACTGCATCGTTTTCCTCGAGATATACGGGCCTGGGCGGGACAGAACATTATATGAAGACTATTATTGATGCCGGATACTTTCATAAATTATTCTGGGATTTTATAGGACACGTTAAAGGAGAAGTAGGCATCGCAGACGGTTTAGGGAGTCATAATGTTCCCGTAAACAGGAGATTTTTCTTAGGCGGAATAGATAATTTAAGAGGATTTGAGGTGGATAAAGCATCTCCTCGCGATAGTGATGGAAATTATATTGGCGGAACAAGGGAGTTTTATACAAGCAGTGAGCTTATTTTCCCATTAGTTAAAGATTTGAAATTATACGGTGCCGCATTTGTTGATATAGGCAGTAATGAGATTGCCAAATATGACTTTAATAATTTGAAAAGAGATGCCGGCTTTGAGATAAGATGGATTTCTCCTTTGGGGCCGATTAGAATATCTATAGCAAAAAACTTAAGTCCGAAAGATGATGAAAAGTCAACAGTGCTCCAATTTTCTATGGGAGCTTTATTTTAAGGAGGTTTTATGAAAAGGTCTATTTTAATATTTGCAGGGTTATTAATTGTTTCATTATTTACGCTGAATGTTTATGCTTCAAGTATTGCTTTTGTAAGCTTAGGCAAAGCTCTTCAGACTTGTAAAGCCGGTTCGGATGCCAAATCTTCTATACAGCGCATGGTAAACGTGAAGAAAGCCGTTATAGATAAAAAGGCAAATGCCATTAAAGAAATATACAAACAGATAAAATCCGGCAAGATGAGCGCCAACGATAAAGAGAGCAAAAATGAACTGTATCAAATCAAGCTGAAAGATTTAAAAAGGTACAGAAGTGATGCTGCGGCAGAAATTCAGACAAAAGAGCAGGATTTAACGAGAAACATCATAGAGGGATTGGTGCAGACTGTGAAGATTATAGCAAAGAAGAGAAATCTTGATGCTGTTTTTGAAACTAACCAAAGTGTTGTATACTGGAACGATGCAAAAGACATAACAAAAGATGTAGTAGATGCGTATAATAAGGTATATGAAAAATCCAAGAAATAGGAGTTTGTGTGAGGGTAGGTGAATTAGCAGAAGCAGTTAGAGCAGTTGTGTCCGGTAATCCGGATATTGAGATACGCGGCATATCTTCGATAGAAAAAGCTAAAGATAACGAGATTACATTTATATCCAATAAAAAATATAAAAAATTTTTAGATTCTACAAAGGCTTGCTGTATCATAGTTGATAAAAATATAGATATTTCACAATATCGGGATAAAACTTTTATTATATGCGATGATTCGTATATGTGTTTTGCTAAAATATTAAGAATGCTGCATATTAAAAATCACCAAAGTTCATATATCAGTTTAAAGGCATCTGTTTCAGAAACGGCACTGGTTGCCGAAACTGCCTATATTTCCGATTATGTATTTATTGAAAAGGGTGCAAAAGTGGGTTCTAACAGTGTTTTGATGCCTTTTGTATATATCGGAGAGAATGCGGTTATAGGGGATAATTGCTTGGTATATCCAAATGTTACAATAAGGGAAGACTCGAAACTGGGCAATAATGTTATTGTGCATCCAGGCAGTGTTATAGGCAGCGATGGATTTGGATATGCTAAAGATAAAAGCGGGAAATATTTGAAGATACCCCAGGTCGGCAATGTAATAATAGAGGATAATGTTGAAATAGGAGCCAATGTTACTATCGATAGAGCTGTTTTAGACCATACCATTATTGGAAAAGGAACAAAGATAGATAATTTGGTGCAGATAGCGCATAACGTTCAAATTGGCGAGAATACAATCGTAGTTGCGCAAACGGGCATATCAGGTTCAACTACAATAGGAAATAATGTGACTCTTGCAGGGCAGACAGGCATTGCCGGACATATAAATATTGCAGATGGGGTCATTATAACGGCAAAGTCGGGCGTCGGCGGGAATATAAACAAACCCGGCGTATACAGCGGGATACCTGTATTCGATCATGTGCAGTGGTTAAGGTCTAGTGTAGTGAAACCCAAATTAAGCGATATGTATAAAAGAATTATGAAACTTGAAAAAGAGATAGAGGAGCTTAAAAAGTGTTAGATATAGAACAAATTAAAGATATATTACCGCATCGTTATCCATTTTTGCTGGTGGACAGGGTTTTAAAGTATGAGAAATTTAAATATATTGAGGCTTTAAAGAATGTTACATTTAATGAGCCGTTTTTTCAGGGGCATTTTCCGGGTAAATCAGTTATGCCGGGTGTTTTAGTTGTCGAAGCAATGGCTCAGACAGGCGGTATATTGGCATTTTCATCAATGGATGAAGATGAATATAAAGAAGCCGTACAAAAGAAAAAAACGGTCTATTTTATGGAAATTGATAAAGCTAAATTTAGAAGGCCGGTTGTTCCAGGTGATACACTTATCATGAAGATTGAAATATTAAAATATAAAATGGAAGTCTGGAAAATGAAGGGCGAATGTTTTGTTGATAATAAATTGGTTGCAGAAGCTATCATGATGGCAAAGGTTAGTTAGGAAAGATACTATGGTTGATATACACCCTACAGCTATTGTTGAAGATAAAGTAGAAATAGGTGAAAATGTAAAGATCGGTCCATATGCTTATGTAAAAAATAATGTGAAAATAGGTGATAATACTATTATTGACAGCGGCGCTGTCATTGATATGTACACAACTGTAGGAGAAAGCTGCCATATTTTTCACGGGGCATCTGTTGGAACAATACCACAAGATTTGAAGTTTAAGGGTGAAATGAGCGAGCTTAAAATCGGAGATAATACTACGATTAGAGAATTTTGCATGATTAACAGGGGCACAAAAGGCGGCGGAGGAACAACAAGAATAGGTAATAACAATTTATTAATGGCTTATGTTCATATAGCGCATGACTGCATTTTGGGGGATAATATAATAGTGGCGAATGCTGTGCAGTTTGCAGGTCATATAATCGTAGAAGATAATGCTGTAATCGGCGGAATGAGCGCAATACATCAGTTTGTGCGTATAGGTAAATTGGTTATGATAGGCGGAATGAGCGGTATTGCACAGGATATTGCCCCATTCACTCTTGCTGTGGGCAACAGGGCACATTTAAGCGGTCTTAACTTGCTGGGCTTGAAAAGAGCCGGCTTTTCTTTTGAAGAGATAAACGATCTAAAGAATGCATATAGGGTTATTTTCAAAAGCAATCTGACATTTAGAGAAGCTTACGAAAAGTTAAAGAATAACACATCTAAAAACGTTATACATATGATAGAATTCTTAAAAAACTCTGAAAGAGGATTCTGCAGGAATAGATGAGTATATTAATTTCTCTCGGTGAGAAATCTGCAGAAAATTACGCATCCCTACTCGTTGATAAGTTAAAAAATATTGACTCTAAATTATGCATCTATTCTATATGCGGCGCTCTTATTGAAAAAAAGACGGAAAAAATAGCTGATTATAGGGATATATCCGTAATAGGTTTTAAGGAAGCGCTGAGTATAGCGGGCAGAGCTCTAAAATTATTGAAGCAGATAAAGTGCTTCATATTAAAAAATAATATTAAGCTGATTGTACTGATTGATTTTCCAGAGTTCAATATGAAACTCGCACGCTTTGCAAAGAAACATAATATTAAAGTAGTCTATTATATAAATCCAAAAGTGTGGGCATGGAGATCCTACAGGATGCACGCACTTTTTAAATATAGTGATGCCGTTATTCCTATATTGCCTTTTGAGAAAACTTTTTTTTCAATCAAAGGCATGGACAAAAAGAAAATATTTTATTTCGGACACCCTATGGCAGATCTGCTTCACAATAAAGCCGGAACGCATAAAAAGCAGAAACTAATACTTATTATGCCCGGATCCAGAAAAATAGAAATTGAAAATAACGCTGATGTTATGTTTAAAGCGGCTCGTAAAATACACAGCAATTTCAGCGATTTTGAGTTTGCGTGGGTATTGCCTGATGAGTTCGATGACGAATATGCTTCCGAAAAACTGAATGGTTTTGAGTTTATTTCAATAAAACGCGGTGTATATGAACTTATGGATAAGGCATATTTCGGTATTTTAAAAAGCGGAACGACAACATTGGAGGCTGCCATGTTTGCTTTGCCTATGGTTGTTGTATATAAACTATCGAAGATAAGTTATTTTCTTGGTAAAATACTTATAAACAATGTACGGTTTATATCGCTTCCCAATATAATATCAGGAAAAATGATAGTCAAAGAACTCATAGAAGATAATGCCGATGAGAATGCCATATATAATGAGTTTGTAAGAATTCATAGCGATGAAACCATATATAATGATATGAAAAATGATTTGATGGGTGTAGCACATTCTTTGGGAGAATATCCTGTAACTGACAAAATAGCAAAAAAGATTTATTCCATGATATGAAAGCACTGTTTCTTTATTTAATTATTCGTATATATAGGTTGTTTTGTTTTTTTAAAGTTACGGCAGAAGTTCCTGTGGATAGCTATACTACGCCCGTTATATACGCTTTCTGGCATAACAGTATACTGCTTCTGCCTTTTGCAAGAAATCAAAAAAGAAAGATTAAAATATTAATAAGTACACATAAAGACGGCAAACTGGCAAGCAATGTCATAAAATATTTTCATCTTGGAACAGTCGGCGGGTCAAGCCATAGAAATCCGAAAAAGGCGTTTAGAGAAATGATAAAAACTATGAAAGAAGACAGATACGATATCGGAATAACGCCTGACGGACCCAAGGGACCTGCGTGGAAGGTCAAAAAAGGTATTATTGAACTTGCATACTTAACAAAAGCCCCCATTATCCCCATAGTTTTATCTGTAAGTTCTGCATGGCATTTGAGCAGCTGGGATAGATTTATTATCCCCAAACCTTTTTCAACGGTAGAATATATCTATTCTAATCCAATATATGTTAAGAGCAAAAATGAAATGGATGAAAAATCCAAAGAATTAGAGAATGTGCTGAGCAATGCGGATATTAAATAATACGGAATATGTAAAAAAGATTCAAAAAAAACTATTGCCCATACTTTGTCCCCTTTCATATGTTTATCAAGGTGTAGTTTCTCTAAAAAATATATTGTATGATAGGCTGTGGATAAAGCCGGAGAATTTTAATAAAATAAAAATCATCAGCGTAGGCAATATAGCCGTCGGCGGTGTGGGCAAAACACCTGTTGTTATAGAGATTGCAAATAGGCTCAAAAAATATGGCAGCGTTTGCGTGATAACAAACGCATATGCGGCTGAAGATAAAAAGACAAACATTGCGGCTTTTAACGGGCATATTTTTAAAAAACCGCCGGCTATTGCAGACGAGACCTATTTAATAGCAAAAAAGACGCACGTTAATGTTATAAGTTCAAAAAACAGGCGTAAGGCCTTGCTGCTGAGTAAGGACATGAGGTCGGATTATGTAATCTTGGATGACGGGCTGCAGAAGAGGAGAATCGATAGAGATTATGATATCTGTGTTGTAGATAAAGGAGCTATTTATGAAGATGGACATTACCTGCCGGCAGGTTTTTTAAGAGATAGCAAAGGTTCTATCAATAGGTGCGATTTTTTGATATGTGTAGATAAAAAAGGCGTAGATAATAAAGCTTTTGAGTGTAATGAAGCGAAAATAGTGACTGCGGGTATATTTAATGGGCAGTTTGAGATTAAAGGCAAAAAATCAGCCTTTTTATTCTGCGGTATAGGAAAGCCTTTAGGATTTCTAAAAAGTGCTGAAGATTCAGATATAGATGTTAAAGGTTATAGATTTTTTGATGATCATCATATATATTCAAATGATGAAATTGACGCTTTGATGAAAGAAAAGAAAAAACGGGGTGCAGATTTGCTGTTAACAACTTACAAAGATTTTGTAAAACTGAAACGAAATGATATATGCTATTTGGACATATCACTTGAAATTGAAAATATAGATAAAATCATAGATAAGATACGATGAAAGTAGATAAAAAAGTTACTAAACGTCTGTTTTTCTATATTAAACCCTACATAGGCCGTCTAATTTTATCTGTCATATCTATGGCTATAGTGGGAGCTCTTACAGGGGCAGCGGCATATCTAATAAAGCCTACCCTCAATCAGATATTTATATCAAAGAATGAAAAGATGCTGATACTTTTGCCTTTTGCAGTCATAGGAGTTTATTTTTTTAAGGGGCTGTTTTCCTATATCCAGACATATCAGACAGCTTTTATAGCGGAGAAAATTCTTTTTAAAATAAGAAATCAGTTATTTGATCATATGATTAGGCTATCGATGAATTTTTTTGATAAATTCAACACAGGCGAATTATTGTCACGGTTATTAAATGACAGTGAGCAGATGCAGAATAGTATTGCGAAGGTTATACCGAACGCTATAAAAGAATCCTTCACCATCATCTTTTTGCTTGTGGTCGTATATGCCAATAATGTGAAACTGGCGCTTATCGCTACTATAGGTTTTCCTCTCGCTGTTTATCCTATAATCCTATTTGGAAGAAAAATGCGGAAGATAGGCAAAAAAAGACAGATTTCTATTGCAGGCATAACTACTATGATTCAGGAAACACTGGTTAATATACGGCTTATTAAGGCATTTGCGACTGAAAAAAAGGAATCCAAGAATTTTGCGGATAAGAGTGATGCATTTTTGAATATTAACTTGAGCAGTGTGAAGGTATCGGAAATTACAAGCCCTTTGATGGAATTTATCGGGTCGTTGGCAGTTGCCCTCTTAATCTGGTTCGGCGGGATGCTGGTGTTTAAGGATGAGATGACAGTGGGCGGGTTTTTCTCATTTATCGCTGCTTTACTGATGCTTTATAAACCGTTTAAAACTATTGCCAATGCAAATAATAATATAAACTCATCTATAGCATCTATCGAGCGTATATTTGAAATATTGGATATGAGTCCCGCTATTATCAATAATAAAAAATATCAATTTAGCGGCGTTAAACAGCATATAAAACTTGAGAATGTTTACTTTTCGTATGATAGAAAGGATAATGTTTTAAAAGACGTTAATCTTGATATAAAGGCAAAATCGATTATCGCAATAGTTGGGGAAAGCGGCGGCGGAAAATCAACCATAGTGGATTTATTACCGAGATTTTACGATGTTACCAAAGGAAGGATTTCTATAGATGGGGTAGATCTGCGTGATTTTGACCTTTTGTCTTTGAGAAGGTCTATAGCTATTGTTGCCCAGCAGGTGCTATTGTTCAACGATACCGTAAGAAATAATATAGCTTACGGCAGGGATGATTTAAGCATAGACGATATAATTCAAGCGTCTAAGGACGCCTATGCGCACGATTTTATTATGAAGTTAAAAAACGGATACGAGACAAACTTGGGAGAACAGGGTGTTATCTTGTCTGGCGGTGAAAAACAGCGGATAGCAATAGCAAGAGCCATAGTGAAAAATCCGGATATCTTATTATTAGATGAGGCTACAAGCGCGTTAGATTCTGCATCCGAAGCAATTGTGCAGAAGGCTTTATCCAACCTAATGAAAAATAGGACTGTGCTGCTTATTGCGCATAGGCTGTCAACAGCAATGAATGCAGACAAAATAGTGGCTATAAAGAACGGATCCGTGGTTGCTCAAGGCAGCCATAATGAGCTTTTAAAAACGAGTTCCTATTATAAGAAATTATACGATCTGCAGTTTAATGATAATAATTTATAATATACTGCTTGTTCTGTTTTTTATTGTCTCACTGCCCTATATATTAATTAAAATCATTATAAACAGCAGGTTCAGATATAAGCTTAAAGATAGATTTGTGCCGTCTGAAAGGATAAGAGAGAATAATTATATACTTTTTCATGCTTCGAGTTTTGGAGAAGCAAAGACGCTGCTTGATGTGGCAGATATATTTAAAGATAGTTTTGGAGCACAGGCTGTGTTCAGTGTGTTTACTGATACGGGGTTTAAATTTATAAAAGGCGAAAAAGTTTTTTTAATGCCTATAGATATTTATCCGTTATATAGTCTTATATTCAAGAATAAACCGAAAATAGCACTGTTTTTTGAAACGGAAATTTGGCCGTCTTATATATATTTTCTTAAGAAAAAAGGTGTAAAAATAGTTTTGATTAACGCCAGAATGTCGGATAAGAGTTTTAAAAATTATTCGAAATTTACTTTCTTTTTTAAAAAGGTTATAGGAAAAATAGATTTGGTTATTGCCAAATCCGAGCAGGATGCAGAAAAATTTAAAAACTTTACGGATAATGTAAAAATATGCGGCAATATAAAACAATTTAAGCGGCAAATTAATGTCGGCAGTGACGAAATAAACAGTTTAAGGAAAAAATTTTTAATTAATACAAAAAAAAAGATAGTTGTGTTTGGAAGCATTCATAAAGAAGAGATATATTTTGCTATTAATGTGATAACAGCGCTCAAAGATGCCTATTTTTTTGTTGTTGCACCAAGGCATATGGAGGATGTTAAACTGTTTGAAGCCCGTTTTAAGAATCACGGCATTGATTATTCTAAAAGAAGCTTGAATAAAGGAGCACACGGCGTATTTATTTTGGATACAATGGGCGAGCTTGAAGATATTTATAAGATCAGTGATGCTGTTATAATAGGCGGCAGCATGGTGGACGGCATTGGCGGACATAATCCGATTGAAGCTGTGAAGTATAATAAATATGTTATTTGCGGTGAATATATGGAGAGTTTTGCATCTGAGGTGAAAAATTTAAAGCAATTGAAGCTTGTCTTTCAGTCAAGCAGCACAAACGATATAATAAAGAGGCTGCGCAGCCTATTGTTAAACGGATATAACGTGAATGCAGAAAATTATTTTCTGCAATTTAAGGACATCATAGGCTGCTATACAGACAATATAAAGAACTGCTTGAATAGATAACGCTCAATTCTTGATTTTTTGAATGGTGTTTTAT
>CAZOGA010000013.1:9380-17338 GCA_964579095.1 uncultured Desulfurellales bacterium | reverse complement strand
TCCCGCATTTTTACTTAAATTTCTTAACACATATTTTGCAATGCCGATTAGAAGAAAATGCTGATTAGAAGAATTAGGAAGCGGCCATAAATAAAGACCGCCCCTGTAATTATTTTAGCTTGCACACTCCAATTTTTTAAGCAAAAAGAAATTGGATAGGCATAAGCAATCTGCCTTGCATAAGCTAAAGTTAATAAGTAATTTTTATTTCAATAAACCGTTTATAGAATCGTCAATTCTTCCTGGCATTGACATGTGTGCCATAAATGCACCCATTCCGGCATCCATAAAGTATAAAGACATTCTATACATTTCAGGCAGTGCAATCACTTTGCCGTTTTTTATCACCAATTCTATCGGGAAAGCTGCAATATGATCTGTCCCGCCTATCTGGAAAGCCTCTTTTTCTTCGGCAGGTTTTGTTATTCCTATTACTACAGCATTTGACAAATCCACCTCATAAACTTTGTTCCATCCGTTTTTCTTTACTTTTAATGCTGTGTTGACAGCTGCTTTTGCACTTTTATTGTTTTTAAATTCTCCTATTGTATTGAGTGTGTGTATGCTTTTTCCCATCATGCTCCACTCGGCGATTGAATCATCATCATCAAATGAGTATCCATATTCTTTTGGCGCCCCGCTTATTCCGTTAATAGCCTTTAAATCGTTCAGTAATTTTGTTTTTTCTTTGTCGGCAGCTTTTTTAACCTTGTTTTTAGTGGAAAAAGCAGCAATTGTGTAACGCGGATTTAGAAAACTAATATTACTTTTACTGTCCTTTGTTTCTACTCCTACCCTTAAAGGTATGGCAAAAAAAGCTTTCCTTCCAGCTTTGTCTACGGCATTTAGATATTCTTTGTCTTTTAACAGAATCACACTTAAATTTTTCATACCGCCCGGATTATAAACATTAATGACGCTGAAATTTTTAGAAAGTGCATTCTTGGCTTCTTTTACAACTGCGCTATGAGACTTGTCTGCAACAGAGCCTACAAATTCAAATGTTTTCAAACTTGCCGCATAAGACGTGCCGATAAGCAGCGAAAAAGCCGCAACAATAAACAATAACTTCTTGAACATAAAAACCTCCAAAATAAAGTTAGTTACTCACTTACTTGAATAAGCTTTAATATATTATGGTTATGGTATTGATTTTGTCAAATATAAAATTTTTGAAATTTACCGGAATATATGATAGAAAAGATTATCAAGATTTTTTTGAGATGGGGGGGGGTAAAATGGAAGTTAGAAAAGTACTTTTAAATGAAGAAGACATACCGAAATATTGGTATAATGTTCTGCCTGATATGCCGAAGGAAATGAATCCGCCGTTGCATCCTCAGACACAAGAGCCTTTAAAAGCTGAGGATCTGTCTATATTCCCAAAACATATTATAGAACAGGAATTCAGCAGTAAAAGTGAAATAGAAATTCCCGATGAAATAAGAAGAATATATGCTATCTGGAGGCCTACTCCTTTAGTTAGGGCGTATAATTTAGAAAAAGCCTTAGGTACACCCGCAAAAATTTATTATAAAAATGAATCTGTTTCGCCTGCGGGAAGCCACAAACCGAATACAGCTGTAGCACAGGCATACTATAATAAAATAGAGGGCATAGAAAACCTAACAACAGAAACAGGCGCAGGCCAGTGGGGGAGCGCTTTATCCCTGGCGGGCAGTCTGCTCGGATTAAATGTCAGGGTTTATATGGTAAAGGTCAGTTTTAATCAGAAACCTTACAGAAAATCCATGATAAACACCTGGGGCGCAAAGGTATTTGCATCACCTTCTAAAGAGACGCAGGTGGGCAGAGGTGTTTTGGAAGAGGATCCAAATAATGGCGGGAGCTTGGGGTTGGCTATAAGTGAGGCCATCGAAGATGCGGCAACTCACGATAACACAAATTATGCATTAGGAAGCGTTTTGAATCATGTTTTGCTTCATCAGACAGTCATAGGATTGGAAGCAAAAAAGCAGTTTGAAAAAATCAATGATTACCCTGATGTTATTTTTGCTCCCTGCGGCGGCGGGAGCAACTTAGGAGGCGTCAGTCTGCCGTTTATAAGGGATAAGATAAACGGAAAAGATATTAGAGTGGTAGCGGTTGAACCTGCAAGCTGTCCGACGCTTACAAAGGGTGTATATCAATATGATTATGCTGATACACAAAAGATGACGCCGCTGCTGTTTATGTACACATTAGGGCATAAATTTATGCCGCCCAGCATACATGCAGGCGGCTTAAGATACCATGGGGATTCGCCAATCATAAGCAGTCTTTGCAGAGAAGGGCTTATGGAAGCGATAGCATACAAGCAACTGGAAGTATTTGAAGCCGGTGTACTATTTGCACGCACTGAGGGTATAATACCTGCTCCTGAGACAAATCATGCAATCAAAGCGGCTATTGATGAGGCAATAAGAGCAAAAGAGGCTCAAAAAGAGGAAACAATTTTAATCAATTTCAGCGGACATGGACACTTTGATATGTCATCCTATGATGCTTATTTTGCAGGTAACTTGTCAAATTATGAATACCCTAAAGAAAAAGTTGAAGAAGCCTTAAAATATTTGCCTAAAATTAAGGCATCAATTTGACAACTCATTTTATGCACTGCAAGGTGTGATAGCATTGCCGCGGTATTTCCGCGGCAAATTTTGATTTTACACTTGAAATATCGGGTTTTTTCTATATAATGCTTCGCAATTCTTTTGGGGAAGCTTTTTTAAGTATATCCTATAATGTTATATAACTGGAGGTATAATGAAACTTACAGGTTCAGAAATTTTTATTGAGAGCCTTAAATTAGAGGGCGTAGAGTATATTTTTGGTATACCCGGCGGGACAGTTATAGATTTGCATGACGCTTTATATAAACAGGATGATTTAAAATTTATTTTAACGAGGCATGAGCAGGGCGCAGTACACATGGCAGACGGCTATGCAAGAAGCACAGGCAAACCGGGTGTTGCTCTTGCCACAAGCGGCCCGGGTGCTACGAATACTATTACGGCTATAGCGACAGCTCATATGGATTCTATACCGCTTATTGTATTTACAGGTCAGGTTCCTACTCATTTAATAGGTAATGATGCATTTCAGGAAGCGGACATAGTTGGAATGACACGTTCTTGCACCAAGGATAATTTTCTTGTTAAAGATGTAAAAGATTTGGCTTATACAATAAAGAAAGCCTTTTATATAGCAACAACCGGCAGACCCGGCCCTGTTCTAATAGATTTTCCTAAGGACATACAGGTGCAGAAAACAGATTTTTCATATCCTGATGCTATACATCTAAGAGGATATAATCCGACATACCACGGAAATTTCAGGCAGATAAAACATGTGTCTAAAGTTATAGCATCTGCCAAGAAACCGCTCTTATATGTCGGCGGCGGCGCTATAACATCAGGTGCCAGTGAGGAAATTCAATATATTGCACGAAAGCTGCATATTCCCGTATTTACAACATTAATGGGCATAGGGGTATTTCCTGAAGATGATCCTTTGAGCCTCGGTATGGCCGGAATGCACGGCACATTCAGGGCAAATATGGCTATTCAATATTGTGATCTGCTGATATCTGTAGGTGCACGGTTTGATGATAGAATAACGGGAAAATTGTCCGAATTTGCTCCCAATGCAAAATTTGTTCATATAGATATAGACCCTACAAGCATCAGCAAAAATGTTAAGATAGATTATCCTGTAGTAGGTGATGCCAAACTGATCTTGAATGATATGATACCGCTGTTTGATGAGTATTCCTCTGTGGATTGGAAAGAGGCGAGAAAGCCTTGGCTTGATATGATCAATAAATGGAAAGAAGAGCACAGACTTGCATATGGGGATACTGACAAAATTAAACCTCAGCATGTTATAGAAACATTGAGTAATATCAATAAAGACGAGGATGTTATTATTTCAACCGAAGTAGGGCAGCACCAAATGTGGGTTGCTCAGTTTTATACATTTAAAAAACCGAGAAGGCTGTTAACATCAGGCGGATTGGGAACTATGGGGTTTGGCTTTCCTGCAGGCATAGGAGCCCAATTTGCGCATCCGGATAAGCATGTATATGTTATAGCAGGTGACGGAAGTTTTCAAATGAACGAGCAGGAGCTGGCTGTACTTGTTGCATACGATAAGCCTGTAAAGGTCATCATATTAAACAACGGCTATCTTGGGATGGTTAGGCAGTGGCAGCAGCTGTTTTACGGAAGGCGGTACGCCGCAACCGATATTAATGTACAGCCGGATTTTGTAAAATTAGCAGACTCATACGGTATTAAAGCTGCAAGGATAAAAAAAAGTTCAGAGGTAGAAGAAGCATTGATTGAGATGAAAAATTATAACGGAGCATTTATTTTGGACGTTACAATAGATAGAGAAGAAAATGTATATCCTATGGTGCCTGCTGGTGCGCCTTTGAATAATATGCTTTTAGTTTAATAAATAAGGAGTTTTGTTATGAAAAGAATATTCTCAATTATTGTTGAAAATGAACCCGGCGTGTTATCAAGAGTAGCAAACTTATTTAGTGCGAGAGGTTTTAATATAGAAGAATTGAACGTGGCGCCGATTAATGATCCGAATTTATCAAGAATGACACTTGTTACGGAAGGTGATAACGCGGTGCTTGAACAAATAGGAAAGCAGCTGAATAAACTGATAGACACCATAAAAGTAACGGAATATGGCGATATGCCTTTTGTAGAAAGAGAAATGGTGTTGGTTAAAATGCACACAGATTTGGGAACACGTGCTGAAGTTTTAAGGATTGTTGATATATTCAGAGGTAAAATTGTTGATGTTTCTCCGGATTCGTATACAATAGAGATTACTGGAGATTCCGGAAAAATTGATGCTATTCTGCACCTGTTGGAACCTCTTGGAATAAAAGAACTTGCGAGAACGGGAAAAGTGGCTATGATAAGAGAAAAAAAATAGGAGGGTTTGTTTTATGGCTATGAACGTTTATTATGATAAGGATGCCGATTTATCGTTAATACAATCTAAAAAGGTTGCAATAATAGGCTATGGGTCACAAGGTTATGCACATTCAAATAATTTAAAAGATTCCGGGTGTGATATTACGGTTGGTCTAAGGGAAGATTCTAACTCATGGAAGAAAGCTGAATCAGCGGGTTTGAAGGTTATGAGCACTGAAGATGCAAGCAAATGGGCTGACGTGATAATGATTTTGACGCCGGATGAGCTGCAGCCTGAAATATACGAGAAATCTATAGCGCCGTATTTGGAAGATAATGATACGCTGGCATTTGCCCATGGATTTAGTATCCATTTCGGACAGATTGTTCCGAGGAATTCTGTTAATATTATGATGATAGCTCCAAAAGGCCCCGGACATCTTGTTAGAAGAGAGTATGAAAAGGGCAGGGGTGTTCCTATGCTTATAGCTGTGGAAAATGATTATTCGGGCAGTACAAAAGAGCTTGCGCTGAGTTATGCTTCGGCAAATGGGGGAGCGAGAGCGGGCGTCATTGAAACAACATTTAAGGATGAAACGGAAACGGATTTATTTGGAGAGCAAGCTGTTTTATGCGGCGGCGCAACATCTTTGGTCAAAGCAGGGTTTGAGACACTTGTTGAGGCTGGATACCCTGAGGAAATGGCTTATTTTGAGACATTCCATGAGTTGAAATTGATTGTGGATTTGATGTATGAAGGCGGGATATCCGATATGAGGTATTCCATTTCAAACACTGCAAAATACGGAGATGTTACTAAAGGACCCAAAGTTATTGATGCTTCGGTTAAAGAGAGAATGAAAGATGTCCTAAGCGACATACAGAACGGCACTTTCGCAAAGGAGTGGGTGCTGGAGAATAAGGCGGGAAGGCCGATGTTTAATGCTCTTCTGAAAAAAGATGTCGATCATCCTTTAGAAGTTGTGGGAAAGAAGCTTAGGAAAATGATGCCCTGGATTGCAGAATCCAAATCTGTGGACAAGAGCAAGAATTAGTTTATATATGAGGTATTATGGCAGTTAACAAGGTTAGAACGTATGATAGCGATATGATAGCCAAAGAGGGATATCCTTTTATCGCAGGGGGGATAGCATCCTCTTTGCTTTTATATAAAAAAAGTAAGGTATTGTCTATTTTATCGGCCGGTTTCGGTTTATTCAGCACGTACTTTTTTAGAAATCCAAACCGTATTGCACCTGATATGAGAAATGCGGTTATATCTGCAGCAGATGGTGTAATAATATCCAAATCGAATGCCTATGAGAGGTATTTTTTTAAGAAGGATGTTAAACGTATCAGTGTGTTTATGTCTTTGTTTGATGTGCACATTAATAGATCTCCTGTTGATGGCAAAGTAATTGATACGATCTATAATAAAGGCAAATATCTGCCTGCATATAGAGAGAAAGCTTCGTTGGATAATGAGCAGAATGCATTTTTTATTGAGACCGAGGATAGAAGACGTATTGTAGCTGTTCAGATTGCCGGAATAATTGCAAGAAGAATAGTAAGCTATAAAAATAGAGGGGATGACTTAAGAAGAGGCGAAATGTTGGGATTGATCAGATTTGGGTCCCGAGTGGATATATACATCGAGGATGAATTTATAGATTTTGTTAATATGAACGAAAAAGTGAAAGCCGGAGAGACGGTTTTGGGAGTATTTAAATAGTATGGTAAGGAATCGAAGTGTTTATATATTGCCGAATTTATTTACATCAGCTAACATAGCAGCCGGATTCTACAGCATATTAGAAGCGCAGAAGGGTAATTTTTTAATTGCTGCATGGGTGATTATGCTCGCCGTGTTGTTTGACAATCTTGATGGTAAAATTGCGAGACTCACGCATACAGAGAGCTCATTTGGCGTGGAATATGATTCTTTAAGTGATCTGATTAGTTTCGGTATAGCTCCCGCATTTCTGCTTTACACCTTTATACTTCATGATTTCGCCAGATTAGGTGTTATAGCATCATTTTTATTTTTGCTTACCGGTGCGTTAAGACTTGCGAGGTTCAATGTGCAGGCATCCCATAATTCTAATTTTGTAGGCTTGCCGATACCTGGCGGCGCAGCTGCAGCCGCAAGCTTAATTATTGTGTTTTTGAAATTTAAAATAGACTATAATAATTTCGCACTTCTATTTTTAGTTGCAACATTTTTTGTCGCGTTTTTAATGATAAGCCCCTTGAAATATAGAAGTTTTAAAAAGATCAGCACAGCTAAAGGCATATCCATTAGAACATTTGCACTGATAATTTTTGCACTGTCGCTTGTTATATTTAAGCCATATATATTTATACCTTTAGTATCTTTTTTCTATGCATTGTCAGGTATAATAGAAGCAGTTTATAAATTTTTATTTAAGAAAGAAGAAAGTTTAAATAGGGGGGTAAATTATGAGTGAGAGAAAAATATTAATATTTGATACCACGTTAAGAGACGGGGAACAGTCTCCTGGTGCAAGTTTACATACACAGGAAAAATTGCTTATAGCTCATCAGTTGGCGGCGCTTGGCGTTGATGTTATAGAGGCTGGATTTGCAGCGGCATCTCCGGGTGATTTTGACGCAATAAATCAAGTGGCAAAAGAGGTGAAGGGGCCTGTTATTGCATCCCTTGCAAGAACAACCAAAAGGGATGTGGAACAAGCAGGCGAAGCTATTGCACCTGCCGAGAGAAAAAGGCTGCATACATTTATAGCAACAAGCCCTGTGCATGTTGAGAAAAAACTGCGTATGAGTTATGATGCCGTAATAGATGCTGCGGTAGATGCCGTAAAATTGGCGAGAAATTATACCGATGATGTTGAATTTTCGGCGGAGGATGCAACGCGCAGTGATTGGGATTATTTATGCAATATATGCGAAAAAGTTATTGATGCCGGTGCAAGTACAATTAACATACCCGATACTGTGGGATATACAACACCTCAGGAATATTATGAACTTATAACATAC
>CAZOGA010000013.1:0-9280 GCA_964579095.1 uncultured Desulfurellales bacterium | reverse complement strand
ATAAAAGAAAAAAGTACATATGAAATAATGAAACCGCAGGATGTGGGTATTGATGTAAGTAAGCTTGTCTTGGGAAAACATTCGGGCAAACACGGATTAGAAGAAAGACTAAAAGAATTAGGATATAACTTGAGTAAAGATCAGATAAACAGCGTGTTTGAGCAGTTTAAATCCCTATGCGATAAAAAGAAAGAAATATATGACGAGGATTTGAGGGCTTTGGTAGAAGATAAATTTAAAATTGTTCCTCAGATATATGAACTTGTTTCGCTTCAAGTTGTATCTGGCACAAACACATCTCCTACTGCAACCATAAAGCTTACCAAGAATGGGGAGTTGTTTGAGGACGCGGCCTTGGGAGATGGCCCTGTTGATGCTACATATAAGGTCTTAGAAAGGGTAACATATGTGAAAGGGAAACTGAAAAGTTATGATATTAAGGCTATAACAGAGGGTAAAGACGCAATAGGTGAAGTTGTAGCTAAGGTGTATTTTGAGGATATTGATAAAACAATCTTAGGAAGAGGTACCGCAACAGACATTGTGGAAGCGAGTGCAAAGGCTTATCTCGATGCCATAAACAAAGCATTGATGTATATGTAACCATGGAAGATAAAAAAATAAGTTGTTCTGTATGTGCATGGAGAGCGGTCTGCAAGAAAAGATTTACGGGTTCCGGCAATGTCGCTCTTCATTGCCCGGATTTTACATTTGATTTGATGCTGAAGAAAAAGGCTCGAAATAAGGAAAATTTGAAGAAAGATGAAAGTAGATAATTTTATTATAGAAAAATCAATGGAGCTGGCCAAAAGTGTAGATAATACTGCTGTGCTTTTATACTACAGTGATATTGCTGCATTGAACATTGTAAACAGCGATATTTTTAAAAATGACATAAAAAAAATAATCGTTATAGATGAGGATAAAAAAAAAGAGGATGAAGGCATAATTGATGAACTAAAATCAATAAGCAATACATCTGTTATTGTAGTGCCGTCAATTAGTTATGCAAGAATTAATAAGATAAAAATTGCGCTTGTTATCTGTATATCGTCGGGCATTTTAAAAAAAGATGAAAACGTGATAGCTTTAACGGGTATGTCAAACATAGATACATCTATTTTTGTGAATATATCTAAGGAAAAAGAATTGTTGAGCTATAAAGGCGATGTAAAACTTGAAGAATCTGTTAAGCCGGAAGTGTTTGAGAAAATTTTAAGTATAGCATTAGAACTTGCTAATCAGGGAAGGGAAGGAAAAGCCGTAGGAACTATTTTTGTTTTGGGGGATTCGGAAAAGGTTACTGAAAATATAAAACAGATGATTTTTAATCCCTTTAAAGGATATAAACCCGAAGAAAGAAATATACTGCTTGTTAATCTTGAAGATACGCTTAAAGAATACAGTCTGTTGGATGGATGCATAATAATAGATTCAGATGGAGTTGTGCAGGCAGCCGGAGCTTATATATCCACATCTGCTAATATTGAAGACATTCCCAAAGGTCTTGGGGCCAGACATATGGCGGCAGCTTCTATTACTGCTGCAAGCAACGCAATAAGCATCACTGTTTCAGAATCTACAGGCGATGTTATGATCTTTAAGAATGGGAACATTATAACTAGAATAGAAAAGGTTGTATAAATGGGGAATAAATGATGCTATTAGACGGTAAAAAATTAGCTCAGCAAATTAGGTGTTCGATAAAAGAAGAGGTGAGTGAGCTAAAAAAAAGATCTATTGTGCCGAGTCTTGCTGTTATACTGATAGGCAATAATCCGGCGAGCCAATTGTATGTAAATATGAAAACAAAAGCGTGTGAGGATGCCGGAATTTATTCGATAAATCATAGGATGCCTGAGGAGATAAGCGAGAAGGAATTGATAGACGTGATTAAAATGCTTAATGCCAATCCTATGGTGCACGGCATACTTGTTCAGCTTCCGCTGCCTGAACACATAGATGAAAATAAGGTAATAGAAGCTATAGATTATAAGAAAGATGTTGATGGGTTTCATCCATACAATGCGGGTAAATTGGTGAGAGGAAATCCTATGTTTTATCCGTGTACACCCTTGGGAATAATGCGTCTGTTTGAAGAGTATGGTATAAAATTAAAAGGAAAAGATGTTGTTATAGTCGGAGCCGGCAATATAACAGGCAAGCCAATGGCGTCTATGCTTGTAAATGCCTATTCCACTGTTCAAATCTGCAATATATATACGGATAAGTTGAAAGAAAAAACAAGGCAGGCTGATATACTTATAAGCGCAGTCGGCAAGCCGCATTTGATAAGCGCCGATATGGTAAAGGAAGGAAGCGTAGTAGTAGATGTCGGAATAAGCAAAATTGACGGGAAGGTTATGGGAGATGTTGATTTTGAACAGGTTTCAAAAAAGGCATCGTATATAACGCCTGTACCCGGAGGGGTTGGACCCATGACAATAGCTATGCTGCTTTATAATACTATGCGGTCTATCCATATAAATCAAAATCTAAAGAATTAGTTATTTTTCTTGAAATTACGCAATTAACAACTACAATATAAAAATTGTTTTGCAAAAAGGTGAATTTTTATGCCGAATTTTGATAAATTGAGTGAGGATATTTTGATTATTGTTCAGGGCTTAGGCTATGAACTATACGATATTGAATATTTACAAAATAAAATTAACGTATATATAGATAAACCTAACGGCGTTACGCTGGACGATTGTCGTAAAGCCAACAAGGATATAGATGTTTTGCTGGACGTTGAGAATCCATTTGCAAAGGCTTATTTATTAACGGTGTCAAGTCCGGGCATTAACAGACATCTGAAAACGCCGAAGCATTTTATGGACGCAATAGGAAAAAAGTGTATAATTGATACTCATCATAAAATTAATGATAGAAAACGTTTTGAAGGGGTGATTATCAGCTGCACAAATAATAATGTAGAGCTTGAAACGGTCGGAGAATCCGTTAGCTTAAATATAAATAATATAAAAAAAGCACGTTTAGACGAGGTGTAGGAGGAATAAATGGAAGAAATTTTTAATATAGCATCCATTATAGCAAAAGAACATAATATATCTTTAGAAGATGTTCTGGAATCGTTAGTTGATTCCATTAAAATGGCTGTATTGAGAAAATACGGAGAGGATAGGGAGGTCAAAACCGAACTTGATATAGAGAATAAAATATTAAATGTATTCATAGAAAAAGATGTGGCAGGATCAGCTAAAGGAGACCATGAAATAAATTTAAAAGATGCGCTGTCTATTAAGCCTGATGCAAAAGTAGGAGATAAAATATATGTCAGACTTGACCCTAAAAGTTTAGGCAGAATAGCTGCATCCACGACAAAAGCTGTTATGTCTAAAATGTTTAGAGATGTAGAAAAACATTCTGCCTATGAAGAATATTCCGAATATATGGGTAAAATAATTTCGGGTGAGATTTGGAGCGTGGGTATGCACGGGGATGTTATGGTAGATTTGAAAAATGCCATAGGTATTTTGCCGAAAAAGGAACAGGCTCCGCACGATAAATATATTGTAGGTGAATTAATTAAATCCTATGTAATAGAAGTTTTGGAAGAGCCCAAGGGAGTAAAGCTTCTGCTTTCCCGTATGCACCCCGGATTTGTGAAAGAACTGTTTAAAAAAGAGGTGCCTGAGGTAAGAGACGGCAGTGTGGACGTTAAGGCTGTTGCAAGGGACCCTTCTCATAGAACAAAGGTTGCGGTTTATTCCAATGATTCCCGTATTGATCCTATAGGAACATGCGTGGGCTCTAAGGGCGTCAGAATATCATCTATAGTCAAGGAATTGGGCGATGAAAAAATAGATGTTGTGAAGTGGAGTGCGAATCCTGCTGTGTACATAAGAAATGTTATCGCACCGGCAAAAGCTGTTTCAGTTGATATTGATGAAGATAACAAAAAGGCTAAGATATATGTTGAAGATGAGGAATATTCAATGGCTATAGGTAAAGCAGGTGTTAATGCAAAGCTTGCTG
Organism: uncultured Desulfurellales bacterium; assembly: GCA_964579095.1. Taxonomy (GTDB): domain Bacteria; phylum Campylobacterota_A; class Desulfurellia; order Desulfurellales; family Hippeaceae; genus CAJXLZ01. Next base: position 5,278 of record CAZOGA010000013.1, on the reverse strand, counting down.
CTAAACTCACCGGTTATAATATAGATATAATAAAAAATTCAGAGAGAGAAAAGCAGGATAATGATTATATTAATTTTACTCCTGAAGAGTAACGTATGACTTTGTCTCTTGCAAAAATTTAGGAGGGGTATGAATGAAAATAAGAGTATATGAAATAGCAAGAAAACTGAATACTAAAAGCAGTATTATTATAAAAAAATTGAATGATAAGGGCATAGAGGTAAAAAGTAACTTTAGCGGGATAGAAGAAGGCAAAGCAAATGAATTTATACGCAATTGGAATAAGGCTAAAGCAGAAACAATAAAAGATGTTAAAACTAAAAGATCAAAGGAGAAAGAAGTACCGAAAGATAAGCAAGTCAATCAAAAAGATGTAAAAAGTAAGATAAAAACGCAGATGCACAAACAGGTAAAACGAGTTAAGCTTAAAAAGGAAAAATTTATAGAGTCTGTGACGCCGCAGATATTAAAGGCAAAAAAGAAGTATAAAAAAACAGAAAAGGTTGAAAAGACAGAAAAAGAGAGCAACAAACTGCAAATAAATGAAGGCATGACAGTTCATGAATTTGCTCAAAAATTGGATGTGGATCTTTCTGACATAATTGCTAAATTGTTTGAACTCGGTATGCTTGTTAGAAAAAATGATATCATAAATTTTGATGCATCGAAATTAATAGCAGAAGAATACGGGTTTGAGATATCTGAAAGTGCAGGTAAACAAAAAATAACGGAAGAATTGCTTGATATAGAAGATAAAGAAGAAGATTTGGTAAAAAGACCGCCTATAGTAACGGTTATGGGGCATGTTGACCATGGGAAAACCTCCATCTTAGACGCGATAAAAAAAACGAACATAGCCGGCAGGGAAGCCGGCGGCATTACACAGCATATGGGAGCCTATAGTGTAAAGCTGAAAGATAAATATATCACATTTTTAGATACGCCGGGTCATGAAGCTTTTACGGAAATGAGGGCAAGAGGGGCGCAGATTACCGATATTGTTGTGCTGGTAGTGGCTGCAGATGACGGTGTAATGCCGCAGACAATAGAAGCGATAGATCACTCAAAAGCCGCTGGTGTCCCAATCGTAGTAGCTATAAATAAAATAGATAAGCCTAATGCAAATCCGGAAAGAGTTAAACAGGAATTGTCCAATTACGGGGTTATTCCTGAAGACTGGGGCGGGGAGAACATATTTGTAAATGTTAGCGCTAAAAAACTTATAGGTATAGATGATCTGCTTGAGAGCATATTGCTGCAGGCAGAAGTTATGGAACTGAAAGCAAATCCCAATAAGAGAGCTAAAGCTGTAGTAGTGGAAGCGAAATTAGATAAAAACAAGGGACCTGTAGCTACGGTTGTGGTCAAGGAAGGAACGCTTAAGTTTGGAGACGTGTTTATAGTCGGCGCGTATTATGGAAAGGTGAGAGCGTTGATTGATAATAAAGGCGGTAAGGTAAAAGAGGTGAAACCTTCATTTTCCGTTGAAATATTGGGTTTGCACGGGGTTCCCGAAGCTGGGGATACGCTTATAGTTGTGAAGGATGAGCAAACAGCTAAAGGCATATCTTCAAAAAGGCGGGAAGAGCTAAGGCAGCTTGCTTTAAGCAAACATAAGATAAGTCTTCAAAACATATTTGAACAAATAGATGAAGGAAAACTGAAAGAGCTGCCCGTTATTTTAAAAACCGATGTGTATGGGTCTATTGAAGCAATTGAAGCATCTTTACTGAAAATATCGACAGAAGAAGTGTCTGTAAATGTTATACACTCAGGAGTGGGAGCAATAACAGAATCTGATATAAATCTTGCGGTTGCGTCAAATGCCGTTATTATGGGATTTAATGTGAGGCCTACTCAGGAAGCCTTGAAAATGTCGAAAGATTTAGGTATTGAAATAAGAAACTACAGTGTAATTTACGATATAATAGATGATGTAAAAAAATCTCTGTCAGGATTGCTTGAGCCTACAGAGGAAGAAGAGACATTAGGAAGATTAGATATTAGGGATACGTTTAAAGTGCCGAAGATCGGTATAATTGCAGGATGCTATGTTACCTATGGAAAAATTACGCGAAATGCAAAAATAAGAATACTAAGGGATGGCGTTATACTGTATGATGGCAAAATAACATCTCTAAAACGATTCAAAGAGGATGTGTCAGAGGTCCAGCAGGGATATGAATGCGGCGTAGGAATAGAGGGATTTAACGACATCAAAGTTGGAGATTCTATAGAAGCTTATGTTATCAACAAGATAGAAAGAGAGCTGGAGTGATAATCGGCACTTTATTAATTGAGATAAAGATTGAAGATAGCCGGAATTTAAAAGATAAACGAAGGATACTAAAGAGCATAATAGAAAAATTAAAGGGCAAGTTCAATGTATCTGCTGCTGAGGTGGATAATAACGATATTGCTAATTATGCTTCTCTATGTGTGTCTATTGTATCGAATGAAATAAGTTATATTGATTCTGTGTTTGATAGAATAAGAGATTTTATAGAGAATAATTTTAATGTTTATATAGTAAAATTTGAGAGGAATTCTGTATGATCAGAAGAAATAATCCTTATAAAAGATACGAAAGAGTATCGAGTGAATTAAGGAAAATAGTGTCTGAAATAATAGAGAATAGAATAAAAGACAGCAGACTTAAGGGCGTTGTTGTTACAGATTTAGTTTTAAGTAAGGATCTGCGGCATGCAAAAATTTTTGTTAGCTCTATAAATCAAGATATAAAACGCAGTACTATTATAAAAATTTTGGACAATGCTAAAGGTTATATAAAAAATATTATATCTGATGAAGTACGACTTAGATATATGCCTGAATTTCATTTCTTATATGATGAATCTGCAGATTACGGGTTTAAAATAGATAATTTACTTAAAGAAATAAAGAGTAAGGACAATGATAAAAAAGATAGGTGAAATTTTAAAAGAAAAGAAGTCTTTTTTGATAGTGTCTCACAAAGATCCTGACGGTGATGCTATAGGTTCATCATTGGCGTTGTTTAATGTATTAAAGGAAATGAACAAAAATGTTTTTGTTGAAAATCCGACAGCACTGCCTAATCTCTATTCGTTTTTAGAAGACTACGATAAAATTCAAATGGTGGGAAATAAAAAGGATGTAGAGGTTATAATAGCGGTGGACTCTGCGGATCTGGGAAGATGCGGCATTAAAAGAACGTACGCCGAGAATAAAATATTTATAAATATAGATCATCATGGAACAAATACGAAGTTCGGTGATATCAATTTAGTTGTTCCCGATGCAAGTGCAGTAGGATGCATACTATGGGAAATATTTACAAAAAATAGTATTGAAATTTCCAAAAATACAGCTGATTGTCTTTATGTGAGCATACTAACGGATACGGGTTCCTTCAGATATTTGTCAACTACCCCTAAAACGTTTCGTATAGCGGCTCATTTATTGGAAAAGGGCGTAGATCCATGGTTTATTTCATACAACATTTATGAATCGAGGAGATTATCCACTTTAAAATTATTAGGACTTACATTAAACACATTAGATGTATTCCACAACGGCAAATTATCAATTGAGTATGTGAGCAGGGATATGCTTAAAAAAACCTATGCCGGAATAGAGGCTACAGAGGGCTTTGTCAATTTTGCAAGAAGTGTAAGAGGAGCCGAAGTTGCAGTTTTGATAAGAGAAGATGCGCCTTATAAATGCAAGGTTAGTATTCGCTCAAAAGATAAAGTAGATGTGAGCAGTATCGCCCTTTCATTTGGCGGCGGCGGGCATAAAAATGCTTCCGGCTTTGAAATTGAAGGCACTATTGACAGTGTAAAAGAAAAAATTGTAAATGCTTTCAGCTTCCTATCTGAATAAGTGAATAAAGACGCTTTTTTATTAATTAACAAGCCTGCGGGTATAACCTCGTTTGGCGTAATATCAAAATTAAGAAAAATTTTATCTATAAGAAAAATCGGCCATGCCGGCGTATTAGATAAGTCCGCAAGCGGATTGCTGGTGTGCGGCATAGGCAAAGCAGCGAAATTACTTTCCATTTTTGAAAATGAATATAAGGTATATGAGGCGGAAATCACGTTTGGATTGTTAACAAATACATTGGATATGGCAGGTATTGTATTAAAACGGGCGCCCTATATTGTTAATGAAAAAGCGGTAAAAAATGCCTTAAAAAATTTTATTGGCGAAATTGAACAATCTGTTCCAATCTATTCCAATGTAAAAGTTAACGGCAAAAAACTTTATCAATATGCATTAAGCGGAAAGGAAGTGCACCTGCCTGTTAGAAAAATATTTATATATTCAATCGATATTATAAACATAGGTATAAATACTATTTACTTAAAAATAAAATGTTCGAAGGGTACATATATTCGTTCTTTGGCAAATGATATAGCTAGGGTGCTGGGAACATACGGCACTGTAAGCAAATTAAAAAGAACAAAGATACATCCTTTTAAAATAGAAAATTCCATTTGTTTGGACCAGAATAAGGAAAGTATAAAAAATAATATTATTTCCATATATGATGCGCTGTCCTTTCTGCCCAATATTGTTGTGGATGATCGGTATATTGCTAATGTTGCTCATGGCGTTCCTATAGAAAAGATATTTGATTGTGAGAATCTTATCAACGGATATTACAAGGTGTTAGACAGGAACAGCAATTTACTTGCAGTGATTTATCTCAATGACGGCAAAGCCATATATAAGACAGTCTTATATTAACTATCTATTTGACTTATAAGAATAAATTATTTATAGTAGTAAATGACCTATAGATAGGAAAGTTAATTTCAGGAGGTGCATAATGGATGATGCAGAGCTTAAAATTAAAGGTTGGTGTAAGGATTATCCGAGTTCAAGGCCGCCGAGATTTCTGAAAGCATTTTTACTTCTTTTTCTGTATAAAGAGGAAGCTCATGGATATGATCTAATAGAAAAATTGAAAAAGATGGGGGTAAAGTACGAAACGTATGAGATTGGGTATGTATATAAAACATTACGCAATATGGAAAAAGAAGGCATAGTGGAATCCCGCTGGAATATAAAGGAAAAGGGAGCAGCCAAAAGGATATACAGAATAACAGATGCGGGTAAAGAAAGCCTGAAAAAATGGTCTCAAACGTTAAGCAATATAAAAGATAGTATAATAAATTTTATTAAAGTTTATAAAGCTGTAGAAGAGCTCAATAAATAATATGCTATAAATTCGCTTAACAATATCCTGGAATTATATGGTAGAATTAAACATAAAGGCATATTTTTATTT
>CAZOGA010000012.1:5787-17422 GCA_964579095.1 uncultured Desulfurellales bacterium | reverse complement strand
GAGAAAATGATATAAAATATATAAATTCCATGCCGCATCCTGCAGAATTTATGCTTTATTATGATGTCTAATTAAACAATTTATGGGGTCAAACTTTGGCCCCGTTCATTTTTTAAGTTTTATGCTTCAGCGTTTCTGCCAGCCATTTTGCAGCACCTGACATTGAACCGTGTACAAGATGATCAATTAGATTAACAATATTTTTTATATCAATTTTATTTATCGGTGTTTTTTTGCAGAACTCATATTTTGATATTAATTTATGCGTTTTGTAAGAAAATAGGGAAAAACGTATGTCAGCGGAAACATACCCTGTATTAGCATCAAAGATAGGCTCCAGGCCTATTATAGAAAATTCGAGTACATAATCAGGCACAGGATAATTCGAATTTGCATATGATAGTTTGAACAGCTTAGATTTATTAAGGGAATTTATCAGACAATTTTCAAACATATCGGACAGCGTGCCGCTCCACCGCGAGAAAGCATAATAGCCCATTTTATTTTTACCAGCTCTATAGTAAATAAGATTTGTGTTAAATTTCTCATCGGTAGTATTTGATTTTATCAGCACTGTTTTTTTTGTTTTTATCGGACTGTATATATTGAAGTACGGTGAAAAAGCATATTCCTGTTTTTGCTTTATACCGCTCATGGCGCAGGATGTAAGTAAAAAAATTACGGCAGACAAAACTATCTTCTTCATAACTATTCCCCCGGACCCTTTTTAATCTGCCTGCTGCGTATCAGCACTGAAGGATTTTCTTTTATCTCATTTGTCAGAGATCTAACATCTTTAAGGGTATATTTCATCTGTATAACAAGATCATTTACATTGTTAAGCGTATTATTGGTGAAGGCATTTACCCCGTTTTTGCTATCTTTTATGATTGCATTAATATTTTTCACGGTTATTTGAGATTCTTCCAATAGGCTGTTAAGATTGCTGTTTGTTGCATACAGATACTTAATTAAATCATCGCTGTTTTTTATTGTTTTCTTTAGCTCATCGGCATTTACAATGAGTTTATAGGAAAGAATATCTATGTTTTTTCCTATATTTTTCATACGGTTTATGGATGAATTATCAAATACGCTGTTTATTTTTTCCAACAGTATATTTGTACTATTTATAATTTTTTTTGCAGAATTCTCTAAAATATCGAGTCTTGACGGCTGGAGCGGTATTATTGGATATTTTGCCTTGGATACATTTTTTAAAAGTTTTGTCTTGGCATTGCTGCCGACTAAGTCAACATATGATATACCTGTCATACCGTTTTTTATTATCTGCGCCCTTGTGCTGGTTGTTATCGGCAGATTTTTTCTCACGTTTATAAATATTTTTATATATTCCGGATTTTTATTGTCTATCATTATGTTTTTTATATTGCCGACGCGTATGCCCTTATACAGCACGTTCGCAGCAGGATTAAGCCCCGATACGGATTTATTCGTATATATCATATATGTGTCGAAGTTCTTTCCAAAATTTGCGCCTAATATCCATAAAACAACAGCTATAAAAATTATACTGAATATAATAACAAACAATCCTGCTATCAAATAGTGTGGTTTTGTTTCCATTTTTGAAATTTTATACCCCGCTCTCCATAAAAGAATTTTTTAGCCCAATCATCGTCTGTCTTTGATATTTCATCAACACTGCCTTCAGATAGAACTGCGCCGTCTTTTAATATACAGGCGCGGTTTACCACATAAAACAGTGTATCCAAATCATGAGTAACCATAACAACGGTTAGATTGAGCGCTTTAGATAAGTTTTTAATGGTATTGTCAAAATCCTCCGCACTAACAGGATCAAGCCCGCTTGTAGGTTCATCAAGCAGCAGAAGTTCAGGATCTTTTGCAAGTGATCTTGCCAATGCAGCTTTTTTTCTCATACCGCCGGATAATTCATTCGGGTACATATTATAGACCTCCGGCTGCAGTCCAACGAGAGACAATTTAAACATTACTATTTCTCTAAGCAGATTTTTATCCATCTTTGTCCTTTCCAGAATAGGGGCAGCTATATTCTCGCCCACACTCAATGATGTAAACAGAGATGCCGACTGAAACATAACGCCCCATCTATCTCTAAAAAAATCTCTATCATCTTCTGAAGCATTTTTAATATCTTTACCAAACAGCATAATGGTTCCGCCTGCAGGTTTCACAAGCATAAGAATTTCCCTCAAAAGCATTGTTTTGCCGCTGCCGGATGCGCCAAGTATGGCATAAATATCACTTTTGTTGATTGTTATGCTGACATCTTTGTGTATAGTACGATCGCCGATTTTTGTTATGATGTTCTTTAATTTTATCATACTCCAGCCCACCTAAACAGCACAGAAAACACGGCATCTGCTATTATAACTGCAAATATACTGTCAACTACGCTGATTGTAACATTTTTACCTATGCTTTCAACATTTTTTTGAGTCCTGAACCCCTTGAAAGAACCGATTGCGGCTATAAGCACAGCAAAAACAGGACCCTTGATGATGCCGGATAAAAACAGTTTAAGGGTCATAATTTGGTCCAATCTTCTGAAGAAATCACCGATGCTCACATCCAAAGAAATCAGCGATACGAGCATACCGCCGAGCAGTCCTAAAATATCAGCAAACACTATTAAAAACGGGGCAGCTATAACAAGTGATATTATCTTCGGGAAAACCAATATATCATATGGACGTATACCCATTGTATCCAAAACATCTATCTCCTGCGTCACTTTCATTATGCCGATCTGCGATGTGTATGCGCTGGCGCTTCTGCCGGCTAATGTTATTGCCACAAGTAGAGGCCCCAATTCCCTGACAATAGAAACGCTCACTAAATCAACAACAAATATGTTCGCTCCGAATCTGGCAAGCTGCGCAGATCCTTGATAAGCTATAACAGCACCGACCAAGAAAGATATGGTTCCTACAACAGCTAAAGCGTTAAACCCCATAATCTCTATGCCTTTAACGACAGCATCACAACGCAGACGTTTTTTAGGATGAACAATGATACCGGCAAAATCTGCGGATATTAAACCCAGAAAGTTTATAAACAGATATAATTCATACATTCTATCGTATATATTCGATAAAAATTTCCCTATAAGCCCTATGTTTTCCTGTTTCAGCTTAGTATCTTTCTTATGTTTGCTGACAATATCATATAAATTTTTCTGATTATCGTTAAATTTAACAGTGCTGCTGTCTATACGCAAATGCTCAATGATATCCATTATTAATATCATGCCCGCTGTATCTATATTTTTTACCTGCGATGCATTTAACGATTTTATACCATCTGAAAGTTTCCTCAAGGATTCGGATATATCCGATATGTTGATATATGTCCAGTCATCATACAGATAAAGTATTTCTGATATAATACCGAAATATTTGCTCATTGCAAGAATATCAAATAGCTTCTATTAACGGCGTAAACGCTATGACTTCCGCATCATTTTCCTTAACCAGAACCATATGCTCAAGCCGTATGCCCAATTTACCCGGAATATAAATCCCCGGCTCGATCGTAAATATCATATTCGGCTGAATCACCATATCATTTTTCAGGTTAACATAGGGAAATTCATGCACCTCCAATCCTACACCATGACCCAAAGAATGCGTGAAATACTTATCCAAATCGTATTTTGCAAGCTCTTTTCTTGCCCGCTCCTCTAACTCTTTCACCTTTGTTCTGCCAGGCGCTATCATCTCCGTGGCAAATAGTCTCGCATGAAATACAGCATTAAATAATTCTCTTTTCTCATCATCTTTCTGTCCGATTAAAAAAGTATATGTGGTGTCCGAATTGTATCCGTCAAGCTGTGCACCGAAATCTATCATGAGAAATTCCCCGTTTTGTACTTTTTTGTCCGTAGGCCTATGATGGGGATAAGATGCATTTCTGCCGCTTGCAACAATAGTCTCAAATGCCTCTTTCTGGGCGCCTGCTTTTCTTAATTGATATGTCAGCTCATCAGCCAGTTCCTTTTCCGTAACCCCGGGCTGTATAAGAGGATACACCTTTAAAAAAGCATTGCGCGCGGCATATGAAGCTCTTTGTATAGTATTAATTTCCTCTTTCTCTTTTATCATACGTATGGTTTTTGTTACGTCAGTCATATTGATACATTTAAAGGCATCTGCAAAATACAGATACTGCTGAGCAGATAGATCTCTATAGTCCAAACCTATTTTGCCGATATCTTCATTCTTTAAAAAATCACTTATATCTTTTAGGCCATTTATCGTTTCCGCAATTTTTACAGACCGATTATTAAAATCTACAGCCTGTTCATAATATATGGGAGACAGAAACAGTACACATTGGTCACTTGAAACAAGCATACAGCCTTCCGCATCAATATTGGTGAAATAACGTATATCGTAGGCTGAAAATGAAATATAAGCCTCAGCAGAATAGTCCCTTATACTCTGAACCAATTTTTTTAATCTTTCATTCATAGATCAATCCTCTTTTACAGTTTTATTTCTTGTTGATTTTGCTCTATATAAAGCATCGTCAACACGCCTAATCAAGCTTTTTACACTATCGGTCTCTCTAAATTGCGCTACACCGAAGCTTGATGTTATTTGAAAATTTTCCCCTTTATACTGAAATTTCAATTTGGACACAGCCACCCTCAATTTCTCAGACACTTCAAATGCAGAACCGGCCTTTGTGCTGGGCAGTATCAATATAAATTCCTCACCGCCGTAGCGTGTTAATATATCAACATCTCTCACCATAGACTTTATTGTACTGCAGAACGTTTGTAAAACCTTATCGCCCACCAAATGGCCGTATGTGTTATTAACGTTGCTGAAGTGGTCAATATCCGACATTATTATAGAAAACGGTGTTTTATACCGCAATGCCCTGTCCCTTTCCAATTTTATAAAATGCATTAAGCCTCTTCTGTTGTATATCTTTGTCAACGGGTCTACAATAAGGTTTGCTCTCGCTTCTTTAACTTTTTCCTGCAGTTCTTGTATAGTACCACTTGCTTCTTTGACCTTCTGCTCATACTGATCCAATTTTATCTGCATATCTGATACGGAGTTCTTCATCTTTATTGAGATAGCTATCAGCTGCTTGCTTACGGTATCCACGTCTATATTCTGCGCCATGCTGTCTATTTCTTCTATGTGTTCCTTGAATGCATCTGAATATTTAGTATGTGAGGTGGAAAATGTGTTTATGCCGTACACAAGGGCTTTTATTGCCTTATTTAACTTATTATTTAATGAGTCAATATAGGCATCCTCTATAGTTTCTTTGGTGCTGATTAATGTCTTTAACTGCCTTCTTATGTCTATTGATTCAATTGCATTGGACTTAAATATTATATTCTGCTTAATATCCTGCAGATCTTTTTTGTACTTATTTGCCGCTTCCCCGCCTGCCGATATATCCATCAAAGAAAACAGCATATCCGTCATATCTTTATATATTGTTTCTTTCACATTTTTTGCAGAGGTTCCGAGACTAAACAATATATTTTTGGTCATTTCCAAACTGTTTAAATCTATTTTTTCCTTTAGGGATTCTTTAATCTTCTCAAGACTGTTCTGCCAATTTTTAGAGGGATCCGTTTCTTTTGCTAACCTAATCAGCATATTTATGTTGGCTAATATTAGTTTATCCTGCTGCTTTTTGTTGTTTGATAAAGATTCATCATATTTAATGACAAAATCTGCTATTTTATACTTTAAATGTTCTAAGCTCTCTTTATCACTAGCTTTTTTAAGCGCGTCCTTATGCTCTTCTATGGATCTGTTAATCTGTTTATCGTCTGTTTTTAGAGCATTCAGTATATGCAGAATGATAAGTTTCAAATTACCTATATATGTGTCACTTTTGATATCGTTTCTTCTGCCGAATTTAATCATAAGCTCCCAATTTATTTGACAAAAGCCTAATAATAATTAAGTTAGCTTATAGCATTTTTGTTTGTTTTGTTCAATAAATTTATGAAAGAGGTTTAATTGGTAAGAACAGAAAGAATTATTCCCATATCATATACAAACCTTGTCATATTAGTCATCAGACTGATAGCTGTATCGGGCGCGCTTATATGGACAGTATATTATAAACCTGCAGGCTTCATAAAGATCATTCCCTATATAATATATATAGATCTTTTTCTCATATACATATACATCCTATTTTTTATAATGAGATTTTATTTCTTTAAAAGAAGTAAAATCTTCTGCCTTTCCACATTCATATTTGACCAGCTTGTTATATCATACTTTATTTATAACACAGGCGGATATTTCAGCCCGTTTTATGCGGGCTATTTTGTCACTATAACCATAGCAGCTTTTGTCATAGGACTGCAAGCCTCAATTATAACTGCTGTATCCGGTATGATTTTTTTCATCATTGCCAACATAAAATACGGCGTTTCATTATACAATTGGTTTGATATAATTTACAGAATTACGCCATTTATGATGATAGCCCTGCCGACCGGCATATTATCTTATAAAGCCAACAACTTCATAGAGAAAATAAATACTTTAAATAATAAGCTGCAGATAAAGAATAAAGAATTAAATGAATCACTGAAGACAATAGAAAGCATGCAGATGCAGATGCTTGAAAGAGAAAAAGAAAAAGCTATGCTTGAGCTCACGGAAAGCATGGCTCACAGGATAAGAAACCCCCTAATGAGCTTGGGCGGTATAGCGGCAATATTGGATAGAAAACTTAAAAAGGGGGTTGACAGAAAAGAATTGATAAAATACATAGAACATATAAAACAGGAAAGCAAAAAATTGGATAAAGTGCTGATTACAATGTTTAATATATCTGACAAAACACTGGACTTAAAGCAGCTCTCTATTAATAATATTATTAAAAGCAAGGTAATAACCAATTTGATGCAGAGGATAAAAAGCCACGGTATAATCTTGTCAATGCAGTTAGACGATAAAGTACCCCTTATAAAATTAGATGAGAAAAAAATTAATATTGCTTTAAGCAATATTATAAAATATTATATCAGCACCATGAACAAGGGGGAAGTGATCACTATAAAAACTTATTACAATGGAAATTTACACCCCCCTCTCGTCATAATAAGCATATCCGGCAGCGGTATTGGTGTGCCCGAGGAAATGATGAGCAATCTTTTTAAGCCTTCTGTTTATGAGGGAGAGAGCAAAGATTTGGATCTGCCTATAGCAAAGCGTTTTATAGAAATGTTAGGCGGCGTATTGAAAATAGAAAGCAAAGTCGATGAGGGCACGAAATTCACAATAACGCTGCCTGTATAAATATAAAAAGATGTAGGAGAAATTTTATGAAAGAAGCTTATCTTTATAAAAAGCTGGACAATAACAGGGTTAGATGCGATTTATGCAATTTTAGGTGCATAATTGAAAACGGGAAACGCGGCATATGTGGTGTGCGCGAAAACAGAGATGGAAAACTGTATTCTTTAACCTATTCAAAAGTAGCGGCAAAATCAGTAGATCCTATAGAAAAAAAGCCCCTGTTTCATTTTCTGCCGGGTACAAAATCATATTCTATAGCCACCGTCGGGTGTAATTTTAGATGTCTGTTCTGTCAAAATTACAATATAAGTCAATATCCGATTGAACATAACGGCGCCGTTGCCGGCGAGGATTATGAGCCTGAAAAAATAGTCGAAGATGCTCTTAGTTCGGGCTGCAAATCAATAGCATACACATATACCGAGCCTACAATATTTTTTGAATATGCTCTTGATACGGCAAAATTGGCGCATGAAAAAGGCTTGAAAAACATCTTTATAACCAACGGATATATGACAAAAGAGGCTGTCGATATGATGGGCGGCTTGATAGATGCCGCCAATGTAGACCTGAAAGCATTCTCTGACGCATACTATTACCAGGTGGCCGGCGGCGCAAAGATTAAGCACGTTCTTGACACAATAGAATATATGAAAAGCAAAAATATATGGTTAGAAGTTACAACCCTTGTTGTGCCGACACTTAATGACTCTCCTGTGGAAATTATGGAGTTAGTTAATTTTATTTATGATTTGGACCCTGCCATTCCGTGGCACGTGAGCAGGTTTTATCCGGCATATAAGCTGATGGAGCTGCCGCCGACGCCTGTTAACACGGTTGTGCATTTGGCTCAAATGGGAAAAGAGATGGGTTTAAAGTACGTTTACACAGGAAACATAGATGATAGCAGCGGAGAAAATACATATTGTCCGAGATGCTCCAGACCCTTAATTGTAAGGGATGGCTTTGAGGTCTTAGAGTATTATATTAAAGACGGCAAATGTCCATATTGCGGCGAAAAAATCGATATCGTGGAGTGATAAAAAAGTGAATATTTTATTTGGTGAACAGGAGATAAACAAAAAAGTCTTAAATTTGGCTCAAAAAATTTCTAAAGACTATAAAGGCAAAAAAATTGTAGTTATATATATAGAAAAAGGCGGAAAAACGTTCTTCGAGAAGCTAACTCATAATCTTGACATAGATTTTGAATGGGATTCTATACAGGTAAAAAGTTACTCGGGCACTCAAAGCTGCGAATTAAAGTGGATAAAAAAACCGGCTGTAAATTTGGTGGGCAAAATCTGCCTGCTTGTAGACGATATATTAGATACCGGCCAGACAATAAAGCGTGTTAAGAAGTTTATTTTGGACAGCGGCGCCAAAGAGTGCAAAATATGCGTGGCTGTAAATAAACATACGCGTAGATTAGAAGATATTCATCCGGATTATTATTTGTTTGATGCGGAGGATGAATTTCTTATAGGATTTGGAATGGATTATAATGAGGAATATAGGGAACTGCCCGCTATATATGTGATGTAATTATGTTTAAAGATCAAATAGAAGCAGCAGAAAAACCTTTAGTTATATCTGCCTTAAATGAATAAAAAATGCGTAGCCCTGTATTCGGGCGGATTAGACAGTCTTTTGTCTGTAATGATTATGCAGCGTCTAAATTTCGACGTTCATGCTTTATTCATACAAACACCATTTTATAAAAAAGACACAAGCAGAATGGAAAAGCAGCTTAATCAAATCGGAATAGATTTGAAAGTTGCCAAAAATGATGATGAATATCTGCATGTTATCAAAAATCCTATGTTCGGATATGGGAAAAATATGAATCCGTGTATTGACTGCAAAATTTTTTTCTTTAAAACGGCGAGGCAGTTTATGGATGAAATTCACGCTCATTTTTTAGTAAGCGGCGAGGTTGTAGGACAAAGGCCTATGAGCCAAAGGTCCTATTCAGTTATGCGGTCTATTGAAAAAAGAGCCAATGTTGAAGATATCGTTCTAAGACCGCTTTGCGCCAAATTGATGCCGCCCACAAAGCCTGAGATAGAGGGTATTATCAAAAAAGATGATCTATTTAAAATAAGCGGGCGTTCAAGAAAAGAGCAGCTTGAAATGATAAAAAATTTCGGTATTGATGATTTTGAATCACCGGCCGGCGGCTGTCTTTTAACGGATAGAAGTTTTGCAGCAAGATTAAAAGAGGGGTTTAAGTTTGATGATAATCCATCGTTGCTAAAGATAGATTTATTGGCGCTCGGCAGGCATTTCAGGATAGGCAGGAAAAAGTTTATTGTATCAAGGAATCAATATGAGACTGAATATCTTATGTCATATATAGGAAAATTGCCCATTGTAAGCACAGATAGAGGGGCGTGCGGACTATTTTTCGAGGAACCGGCTGAGAATGAATTAGGCATAGCCGCAGCTATTGTTATGAGATATTCAAAACATGCCCAAAGAGTAAACTATATTTTTTCCGATAAATTGCGTATAATAGGTGCGTCTGATATATCTTATGATGATATATGCAGAATGATGATTGATTCGCATTGCGCAGCTTTAAGAGCATAATTGGATACGCTTGCAGCTTAAAAGATTTAACTGCCTTGAAATTGAAATTGCCGATTTAGTTTTTATGCTTTAAAATAGTGTAAATTTTAATCTTCAAAAAATAAAAAGCGCGTAAAGCAAATTAATAGTGATAGTATTATAGAGAATTAGGAGGAAAAATGCTGAAAAAATTAGAGGGCATAGAGAAAAAATATAACGAAATTGAAAGCGAGCTGAGCACTCCGGATATAGTTAAGGATATGAATAAATTTAAGATACTGAGTGAAAACTTCAAAAAACTTGCACCTATAGTCAAAAAAGCAGAAGAGTATAAAAAAACACTGCAGGAAATTGATGACAATAGAGAGCTCTTAAAAGATGAGGAACTCAAAGAGCTTGCTAAGGAAGAGCTGAAGGCTGCACAAGAAAATAGGGAGCGGATAGAGCAGGAGCTGAAAATACTGCTTATTCCTAAAGATCCTATGGACGATAGAGACATCATACTTGAAATTAGAGCAGGCACAGGCGGGGAAGAAGCAGCTTTATTTGCACAGGATCTGTTCAGAATGTATGCCCATTATGCAGAAAATCATAAGTTCAATATAGAAATTATAAACAGCAGCATTTCGGAAACAGGCGGCATAAGAGAATTGATAGCCAATGTTAAGGGTAAAGGTGCATATTCAAGGTTCAAATATGAAAGCGGAACACACAGGGTGCAGAGAGTGCCTTCTACGGAATCTCAGGGGCGTGTGCATACATCTGCCGCAACTGTAGCCGTTCTGCCGGAAGCTGAAGATATTGATATTGAGATAAAAAACGAGGACCTGCGCATCGATGTTTTCAGGGCTACCGGACATGGCGGACAATGCGTTAACACAACGGACTCTGCGGTAAGAATAACACACCTGCCTACAAATCTTGTCGTTACCTGCCAGGATGAAAAATCCCAGCTTAAAAATAAAAATAAAGCTATGAAGGTGCTGCGCGCACGGCTTTATGATATGTATACGCAGCAAAAAGAGAAAGAGAGAGCAGATACGCGCAAACAGCAGGTGGGAACAGGTGATAGATCGGGGCGTATCAGAACCTATAATTTTCCTCAGGGACGTGTTACAGACCACAGGATAGGTCTGACTCTGTATAAACTTGACTCCGTAATGGAGGGCGATTTGGATGAGCTTATTGATGCACTTACTGTTGATGAACAGGCAAAAAAATTAGAAAGTGAAGAAATAGATTAATTAAATGAAAATACTGCTTATTCAAATAAGGCAGCTCGGCGATGTGCTGTTATCTACACCGCTGGCAAGGGTTATAAAAGAAGAAATACGAGGCAGCACCGTTCATTTTCTAACATCTGATGCGGCTGAAGACATTCTGAAAGATAATCCTTATATTGATAAGATTTTAACATTAAAAACCGGATTTTTAGGAGAATTTAAAACGCTTTTCAGCATCAGGCGGGAACGCTACGACGCTATTGTGGATGTTCAGAGAACAGGCAGATCAAAACGTTTAACATTTTTTTCCAATGCGGATTTAAAGATAGCATTTTATAAAAAAGGCGACAACTTTTACTATAACAAATTAATAAAGTGTAAAGATCACGGATATACATCATGGGAACGCATGGAGCTGCTTAAAGGCCTGGGTGTTGAAGATCCCGTTAAAAAATATCTGCCTGAAATGTATCTTAATAAAACTGCTGATAAAAGAGTGAAAGAGTACTTAAAAAAACACGGCGTTAAGAAATTTTTTATCAT
>CAZOGA010000012.1:0-5687 GCA_964579095.1 uncultured Desulfurellales bacterium | reverse complement strand
AAAATACTCTGCTTGTAACAAAGGGTTTGGATTGTCAGCCTTGCGGTGATTACAAGAGTTGCAGGTACAGCCTATCCTGCTACAGATCCTTAATGCCCGAAGAGGTGTTCGAGAAAATCGGAAAATTCATTGAAAACGTATAATTATAGCGCTTTCGGTCTAATACTCAATCCTAAAACAGCTTTTTATTTTTATATTAGTCCCTGCAATTTGACTTATTAGTTTTAATCAAATAGTATTTAAAAATTGAACCGGAGTTCATTAAATTTGTATAAGCGAGGGTAGTTTAAAAATGTATACGGTGAAGGAAATACTAAGAATGGAGGTGACGCCGGCATTAGGGTGCACTGAGCCTGCAGCAATTGCATACGGTGCGGCCTGCGCGAAATCACTTCTTAAAGAAACAAACGTTGAGAAAATTGAAATATATATTGACCCGAATGTATATAAAAATGCCATGGCTGTGCCGATACCGGGCGCAGGCGGCAGAAGCGGCTTAAAATTAGCTGCGGCACTGGGGTTTGTGTGCGGCGATCGTAATAAGAAACTCAGAGTTTTCGACGATGTTGACAATGACTGCATCAAAGCTGCATATGAATTGATCAATTCGGATAAAATAGCCGTAAACTTGATATCTGACAAAAAAGAAATATATATAAAATCCATTATAAAAACTAAAAACAGCGAGGCAGTGTCCATCATAAAAAGATATCATGACAATATAGAAAATTTGCGTTTAAACGGCATCGAATTTACAGGTAATAATGAGAAAACAGGTGAGCAGAACAAACCTAACCCGATAGATGATATGGAAAAATGGCTGTCATCACTAAAGCTGGATAATCTGTTATCAATGCTTGATGATGTTGATGAGGAGGATTTAACATTCATTAAACAGGGCGTTGATATGAATATGGCGCTATCTGACTACGGTTTGAAAAACAGATCGGGGCTTGGCGTGGGTTATGCGATTAGAAACATGATAAAAGAGGGCTTTTTAAAAGAGGACATTGCATCTAAAGCAAAAATGATAACATCTGCAGCAGCAGATGCGAGAATGGCCGGAGTTAAACTTCCCGCCATGAGCTGCGTCGGCAGCGGCAATCATGGAATATGCGCAACGCTGCCGGTATGGGCCGCCGGAAAATATAAAAATGTGGATGAGGCTAAAATTTACAAAGCAATAGCATTAAGCCATCTTGTTGCGGCTTATATAAAAACTTATACAGGCAGATTATCTGCAATATGCGGCGCCGCTGTTGCTGCGGCATCCGGTGCTGCTGCAGGCATCACATATATGTTAAGTGAAAATAAAGATTATACAGCAAACGCCATTTCCAATGTTATTCAAGATTTATCCGGCATTGTATGCGACGGCGCTAAGTTAGGCTGTGCGTTTAAACTCGCTACGGCTGCAGAAGAAGCTGTAAGCGCCTCATTGTTATCTATAAATAATGTGAAAGCGAATCCGATTGACGGCATAATGGGAAATTCAGTCGAAGAGAGCATAAAAAACTTAGGGGTACTTTCTAAAAAAGGAATGGCTGAAGCGGACAGAACAATGCTGAACATCATGATAAAAAAATCCATATAGGCCTTTTCACCTTATATATTCTAAACTACAGCAAAAAAATGGTAGCCCCAAGGGGAATCGAACCCTTGTTTTCGGCGTGAGAGGCCGACGTCCTAACCGCTAGACGATGGGGCCGTATTGGCTGGGAAACAGGGATTCGAACCCCGACCCGCGGATCCAGAGTCCGCTGTCCTACCATTAGACGATTTCCCATCAAAGACATTCTGATTTTATGTATTAATACTATTTTGTCAAGCAAAAGAGTATTTTTACTGTATATTAAACATACGTTAATGCACTGAAAAAAGTTATCATGCAAAAATATTTGATTTATGCTGCCGATTGTAATATAAACGCTGGTATATTTCTATAAGGAGGTTCGGCATGAATTCCACTTTATTGGTTATACTTGCTGTAGTCATTTATGTTGCATTTTATTTTCTCTACGGCAAACTTATTAAAAAACGCATAGTTGGAACGAGCGAAAAAGAGGTGCCGTCTAAAAGACTGTTCGATAATGTAGATTTTGTTCCGGCGAATAGATACGTGCTCTTCGGCCACCATTTCTCATCTATTGCAGGAGCAGCCCCTATTGTAGGCCCGGCTATTGCTTTGGCATGGGGATGGCTTCCATCTATTCTATGGGTTTGGTTTGGTAATGTATTTATTGGTGCCGTTCATGATTATCTATCTCTTATGAGTTCCATAAGATACGATGGGCACTCCGTTCAATGGATAGCCGGCAAGGTCATAAAAAAAAGAACTGCATATATATTTTCGTGGTTCGTTTTTATAGTGCTGATATTGGTAGTTGCCGCATTTGGATCCGTATTGGGCATTATATTTGTAAAACAGCCTGATGTGCCTACGGCGTACTTTTTACAAATTGCCTTTGCTTTGGTACTCGGCGTTGTTATGTATAGAATAAAAGCCAAATTTTCCATCTCAACTATACTTGCCATCATTATGATGTTTCTTTCAATATATATAGCTTTATCGTATCCTATATACGCATCATATCAAACATGGATGGTGATATTTTTTGTATATATAATATTTGCTGCTGCGCTGCCTGTTAATGTGCTTTTACAGCCGAGGGATTATATGAATGCCTGGCTTTTGGTAGCAGGATTGCTCATAGGCGGTATCGCCGTGCTGTTTTCATTTAAAGCAATGGCTGTACCGGCGGTTACAGTATTTTCGGCGCCCGTCATTGCAGGAAAAGCCACGCCGTTCTGGCCGGCGATTCCGTTAATTATAGCATGTGGTTCTCTGAGCGGCTTTCACGCTCTTGTTGCAAGCGGAACAACATCAAAACAGCTCGCAAGTGAAGCCGATGCACTGTTTATAGGATATGGTTCTATGCTGACAGAAGGATTTTTATCCACACTTGTTATTGTATCCATAGGTGTATCCGGCATGAGTCTCATGCCTGCAAAGGATGCAGCCCTGCTTTCCGGGAATTCTGCGGCTTTTGCAAATCATTATCTATCAGCAATGCATAATTCAGGCGGTCCCGTAGGTCTATTTGCAAAATCATATGCAAACATTGTTCACAATGTACTGGGCATAGGAACGCATTTTATGGTGGTGCTTGCCGTGATGTGGGTTGCCTCATTTGCTATGACAACGTTAGACACAACAAACAGACTTGCAAGATATACACTTGGAGATATATTCGATCCCATCAAAGATTCAGCTTCGGGTTTCTATAATTTTATAACAAACAAATGGGTGGCGTCGATTATACCTGCAGCTATAGGCATTCTTCTTGCCTGGAGCGGAGAATGGAAAACAATATGGCCTGCATTCGGTGCTGCCAATCAAATGCTCGCATCCATAGCGTTAATAACGGTTTCTGCCTGGGTAATTAAAGTTCAGAAAAAGTCAGCATGGATTGTCACGGTGCCTGCATTCTTTTTATGGATAACCGTTTCTTTGGCAATGATATGGTATGTAATCGTTGCAGTGCCTGCATTTATGGCTAAACATCCTGTCCAGGCATATATATTAGGCGCAATAATGGTTGCTATGATTATACTTAATATAATATTGATATATGACTTTTTCTCATCAAGAAATGAAAAAGCCGAGGCTCCGAGTGTTCAATAAGTTAAAATGAAGTTATAATTTGAACTTAAGCAGATGGAGAATGGCTTTCTGCCGGCACAGGATTGTTGGCGTATGTGCCTTCTCCATTATTTTTTGGGGTTATTTTTTTTGCTTTATATCAGCTGAAGTTGAACGTGGAGGATTTCGGGAGCAGTATGTTAGAAAAATTATTTAAAAACCTATCTTATTTTATAGAAGGACTTAAAGAGGAGAGTACATCTGCCTTAGAATTGGAGCTGCATGAGATGGAAAATGGTTTTGCTCTGCTCAACTTCGGATCATTGATGGGACTGCCCGCGCCCCCGTCTTTTCTGGGGCTGCTGCTTTTGCCTTATATTGAGCATGATATAAAAACCATGATTTTTAAATCGGAGAGGTTAGATGATAGATTCGCAGAATTTTTTGATTTGAGTGATATATGAAAAAAATAATTTTTTTCTTAGGTAAGGGCGGCGTGGGAAAAACCACATCATCTGCATGCATATCCAAATATCTATCATCAAAAAAGAACAATATATACTGGTTTTCCATAGATCCTGCTCATAATATCTTTGATGTTTTGGAACGTTCCAATCAAAAAGCTAAACAACAGGTGAATGATTACTTGTTGGCCGAAGAAATAGATGTGGAATTTTATTTAAAAAAATTTATCAAACAGACGTCCGATAAGATGAAAGACACCTATAGATATCTGCAAATTATTAATTTGGACCAAATGTTTGACATAATGAAATATTCACCCGGAATGGAAGAATCGGCTATGATGTATGCAATGAAGGAAAAGTTCGAAGAACACACCGATAAAGATTATATTATAGTTGATACGCCTCCTACGGGATTAATGCTGAAGATATTCGCACTGCCGTTTACATCACTTATGTGGATAAAAAAGCTGATTAAACTAAGAAGAAAGATTCTTTCCCGCCGTTCGGCTATTGCAAATATCAATAAAAATAGATTTGACGATAGTATATCTATAACTGAAGAAGAAGATAATGCATTAAAAGAGCTGGGCGTGCAGATGGGAGTAATGACATTTTTAATCAATATACTGCGTGATAGAGATAAAACAAAAATGGTTGTAGTCTTAAATGAAGATACGCTGTCAATCAATGAAAGTTCAAGAATAAAAGAGGCGCTTGACATTATGAAAATACCAATCAGTCTTGTTCTAATCAATAAAGCAGGACTTATAAATAAAGAAAATGAAAGTATAGCGTCTATTTTTAAAAATATACCGATAGAATATGTATCATACGATAAGCAGGGCAAAATAGACGCCGATCATATGATCGGCACAGCAAGTTTGTGGGCTGATAAAATTTTATGAAACCAATATATATATTCATTTTTATAATCATAAGTGCTATCATAAGCATTGCATATTTTATAGGATATAAAAAGAATATAAAATACATGAAGCTTGCGGCGGCAATGCTGGAAAATGCGCTGCAGCCGCAGGATCAGACATACACATACTTAGGCGGTATTTTAGGTTTCAGCGCAGACTACGTTGTGGATGGATTTACACAGGTTAAAGCTAATCTGAGACTTATTCCAAGACAGAGTGCGCTTTATTGGCCGTTCTTGCTGATTACGGGGGCGAAAGATTCTCTGCAGTTAATGTTCTACCTAAAAGAACCTATAAAAGAAGAATTTCATGTAATAAAGCCTTCTTTTTTAAATTTTTACAAACCCCATATTTACAACAGAGAAATATTAAAAAAAGATTATGTAGAACTTAACGGAAAAAAAGTGGAAATATTAAAAGAGAAAAAAGTAAATAAAGCACTTTTGAAATCCATAGAACATTTTGACATAAAATATTTCAATCATCTTGCAGCTACGACGGATTATGATATTGTATATATTCAACTGCATTTTTTTAGATTTAATAAAGATAAACTGCAGGAATCAATACAAAAATTTAAAAATAGCCTTATGCAGTAACATTACAAATTTAAAATATATAAGATATATAGGATAAAGATTTTTATAAACC
>CAZOGA010000011.1:6066-17800 GCA_964579095.1 uncultured Desulfurellales bacterium | reverse complement strand
CTGACCCCCGGTTTTGATCGATATAACCTGCACATCTTTTTAACAGGCAATCCTACAACAGTGTCTATTTCTCCATTTACAATCTCAAGAAACTCAGAAGCCCTGCCTTGTATGGAGTAGCTGCCTGATTTGTGTTTGTATTCGCCGCATTTTAAATAATCCAAAATTTCTCTATCGGACAGTTTATGCATATATAGCAGGGTGCTGTCTATGAAAAATTTATATCTATCTTTGGCGGCTACGGTCACACCCGTTACACATTGGTGAAAATCACCGGACAGCATCTTCAGCATATTAAATGCATCCTGTTCATTTTCGGCTTTACCTGTTATTTTCCCATTAAAAAAGATAACGGTATCCGCAGAAACAACGGTTACACCATCTTTTATAAAACGTTTTGCCTTTAAGAGGGTTACTCTTTTCAGATATTCATCTATCGTTTCATTACTGAATCTTTTTTCATTGGCGTTGGATGATTTAGCCACAAAATTATGCACGCATTTCCTAAATAAAATTCTACGCGCTTTGGACTTACTCGCCAATATTATCACAAAACACCTCGTTAAAAATAGACGCTGTATGTTCTCTAAATGCCTTTATTTTTTTATCCATATATTTATCGCCTGTTAAAAATTTTAATATATCAACATTTTCATTTTTCAGACCGCCCCTTAGATTCGCAATTCGGATAAAACTCAAAATTTTTGTATAAAATATATAGCCGTTTTTTAGAATATCTATCTTAGACCTGTCGAAAAAATTGCGCTGCATAATTTTTTCAAGCAGTTTCAAGGGTGAATCGCCCATACTCACGCAACGATGTTCAAAACATATATATTGTGCAATAAACTCTATATCCGTTAAGCCGCCGCTGAAACTTTTGATGCTGGAATTATCGCCCTTTGTTTTTTCTATACTTTTTTTCATGCTATATATGTCTTTCTTTGTCATAAATTTCGTATCCAAAAATTTCCTATATACACTGCAAATCTCTTCAGAGCCAAAGTCGCTATAGATAACCCTAACTTTTTGAGCTGCCAATTTTTCCCAGCCGCGGGCATATTTGGAAAAATAACTATTTAGATAATCAACATTTACAACAATCAGCCCTTTATCGCCGAAGGGTCTTAATCTTAGATCAACCTCAAATATTTTTTTTATTTTATTTATGGCTTTTTGAACAGGCGTAATTAACATGGCTGCTCTGCTTTTTGAGAGAATAATTAAATCAAGATCACTGCCTATAAACAGTTCTTTGATCCCAATTTTACCATATCCTACAACCGCTGTATCTTTAATGTCAAATGCTGAGATTGTTAGTTTTATCAGTTCATCCGCAAATTTTGTCATTGTCTCAAACAGCTTAATATTAAAATGACCGGATAAAAATTTCAGCATTATAGCAAACTCTAATCTTTCCTTTTCTTCTTTAGTAATTTCATTTATTTCTATAGGCTCACCTACGGAAAAGAATTCCTCCATTAATGCAGGATTTTTATGTATTTTTTCTGCATATCCGATAGAAAGCGTCTTAAGAAAAATATCCAGCAATAGATGGTTTTTGTATAGAAACGGAAGATATACAGGATCTATAACATCCATGCCGTTAAGAGCGCCTGACAGCAAATACTCATCCTTAAAAAAATTAACGGTATAATTAAGCAGACTGCTTATAACTTTTTTATCAATATCTTTGGCAATACATTTTTTGGATATATCGACAATAATGCGGGCTATACGGGATGAGTTTTTTATACCCTTTTCCACCAAAAAACCATCTATATCTTCTTCCAGACCGAATACCGGGACATTGCTGTTTTCCACAAATATGGATACAAAAATGGAATGAATCTTCTCTGTAATGCTGTTGTATCTATCGATAAAACTTTCCGTATTCATATCCATACGCCGGGCGAGAAACGCTAATTCTTTTTCTGTTTTCGGCAGCATCTGGGTTTGCATTTCATCTAATAATTGAATTTTATGTTCCGTTCTCCTCAAAAATATATACCCATCTAATAAAGAATCTGCATCTTCCACGCTTATATATTTCTTCGCCTTAAGCATTTTTAAACACTCAACACTGCCTAAATACCGCAAATCTATATCTTCTCCGCCATATACAAGCTGAAAATAGTGTATAATAAATTCGACTTCCCTTATACCGCCAACACCCTTTTTAATATCCATTTTGTCCGGGTTTATAAGATAGAAATCCGTATGTTTAGAATGTTTTTTGATTCTAAACATTAGTGAACGTATATTTTCGATATAGTTCAGATCTATACTTTTTTTGTATATAAACGGCTGAACAAGATTGACAAACTGTCTGCCCAACTCCATATCGCCCGCCACGGGCTTAGCTTTCAATAGAGCCATCCTCTCCCAGTTACGTCCAAATGTGGAATAGTAATTCTCATATTCACTCAAGCTTAAAGAAAGTGGATAGCTGCTTCCGCCGGGCCTCAATCTTGTATCAACTCTGAATACAAATCCCCCATGCTTGTTATTGTTAAGAATAGAAACGATATCCGCAGCAAATCTGCAGTAATAATCTTTGCTGCCATCATCGTTATGCACAAACATAAGATCTATATCCGAAGAAAAATTTAGTTCATTCGTACCCAATTTTCCCATACCTATTACGCATATATTTTTATCGGCCTGCGGATTGTTCTTTCTTAAATTTTCATAGGCAATATCCACAGAGGCCTGAATTAAAGCTTCAGCGAGACAGGATATCTCCTTCATAGTGGAGACAAAATTACAGGCATTTATAATTTCTCGAGCGCCTATTCTCAAATACTCTTTTTTCCTGTATTTCCTTAATATATATTCCTGCTGTTCTAAACTCTTTGCATGTTTTACAAGCTCGGTAATTTCCTCATAATAGTCAGTATAGCTTTTGTCATATCCGAGTGTTCTGTTTTCTATAAGCCAAAATATATACTCAGAGTTTGTTATGAGTATTAATGAAAGCGTATTGGACTGAGAAAATATGCCGAAAAGCAACTCTCCAATAACGCTAAAAGATTTTATAAGTTCAAATATGGTTGATTTTGCAGTCGAGTTCTCCAATAAAAAATAAAAGTAAGAAAATGCCATATCCGGATTAGCGCATCTTTTAAGATTGCGGAATATAGCATTTTGCGAACTTTTGAATTCCAATAATAAGCTGAGCTTAGAAGTGAATCTCAAAAAAATTTTATACGCTTTGTTCTTATCTTCAAAAATAGATAAAAATTCTTTTAATTCTATGTCTATTTGCCCTCTATGTTCTTCATATCAAAAGCAACACGTTCCTTGAACTTGTCCACAGAATCCTTTTCCTTCTTTTCCGGCATTAATTTTCCCTTGAACAAGAGCAAAACCGGAGAAGCTATAAATATAGATGAATAGGTACCTGACAATATTCCAATCAATAAAGCAAAAGACAGACCTTTAAGACTGCTGCCGCCGAACAAAAACAGCGCCAATACAACAAATAAAACCGTTCCCGATGTCAATATTGTTCTTGATAGTGTTTCACTGATGCCTAAATTCACAGCTTCTTCGTTTGACAATTTTCTATTATTTCTGACTTTTTCTCTTATCCTGTCAAAAACAACAATTGTATCATTGACAGAATAACCTATCAGGGTCAGTATGGCCGCCACAACATCGAGCGTAAATTCATAGTTGAATATGGATAAAAATCCTACCGTTATTAATACATCATGAAATAATGCCAATATAGCGCCAAAAGCAAATCTATATTGGAATCTTATGCTTATATATATCAAAATGGCAATCAAAGATAAAATAATTGCTTCAATTCCATTATTTCGGAACTCTTTGCCTATTTTAGGACCTATCATATCTACACGCACGATTTTGTAGGTATTGCCGAATTTCTTTGTCAAATATTGTCTTAGATTATTTTCCATACTTTTATCTGTTGAAGATGTAGAAAATTTGCTGTATATTACAAATTCATTGCCTTTATTGCCGAAACTCTGTATTTTGGAGTTTTTAAACGTAGGCGATACTTTTATTGCATTTCTTAAATCTACAACATTAATCTTATTGTTAAATTTTATATGTATGGAGGTCCCGCCTTTAAACTCTATGCCTAACTTGGGACCATTATGCATAATCAGGGATCCGATGCCTATAAGAATTAGAATGAGAGATAGGGATACCGCTTTTTTGAAATTGGACACGAAATCTATAAGAATGCCGGGTTTTATTATTTCAATCATCATTTTTCTCCTAAATGCTCAGCTTGGATATATTAAATTTCTCAATTAAAATATCGTAAACCGTCTTGGTTAACGTTACAGCCGTAAAAATATTGGCAAGCAGACCTATAGACATTGTAACGGCAAACCCCTTAACAGGTCCCGATCCGAATTGATATAATATTAATGCTATAATAAGCGTCGTTATATTGGCATCTAATATTGTTATAAATGCCCTGGAGTAGCCTGTATTTATTGCATCGTGAATACCCCTGCCTACTCTCATCTCCTCTCTTATACGCTCATAGATCAGTACATTTGCATCAACAGCCATTCCTATAGACAGAGCAATACCAGCTAATCCCGGCAGTGTCAGAGTGGCTCCGAACATAGCCAATGCGCCGAGTATTATGAGAACATTTACGCTCAAAGCAATATCAGCCAATATGCCTGATAATGCATAATATGCAGCCATAAATAAAATAACAGCCACAGCACCCGCAATCATAGCTTTTGTACCCTTCTCTATAGCTATTTTGCCCAATGAAGGACCTATTGTGACCTTCTCCATGACCTGCACGGGAACAGGCAAAGATCCGCTCCTTAAAACTATAGCTAAATCATGGGCTTCACGTTCCGAGAAATTGCCTGTGATCTGACCTCTTCCGCCGTCAATCCTGCCTTGAATTACAGGTGCGGAATATATATTTTTGTCAAGCACAATAGCAAGCCGTTTTCCTATGTGACTGCCTGTAAAGTTACCGAATATTTTTGCACCCTCCGAGTTCAATTCAAAAGCAACATAGGGCTGATTAAGCTGACCCCCAAAAGAAACATAAGCCTTTTTAATCATATCGCCTGTTATCACTGCATTTTTCTTAAGAACATAGGGTATTTTAGAAACAGCACCTGTAGTAGGATCTCTTTTAATTGAATATAAAAGCTCATCATCCAAAGGCAATTTTCCATTCAGCGCATCATTTGTATTAGCAGAATCATCAACAAGATGCAGTTCCAACCTTGCAGTCTTACCTATTAGCTGAACTGCTCTCGAAGCATTTTTAACACCCGGAAGTTCAACAATAATATTACTCTCTCCGGACCTGACTATTGTCGGATCAACGACTCCAAATTGATCGATTCTATTTCTTATGACACCTATCGCCTGTAAAACAGACTCTTTTTTTATTGTATTTGCTATTTTTTCTTTGATGGACAGTTTGATAGGCAGCCCTTCTGAAACAATATTATAGTTGGGCAAATGATCCCTTATCAAATCAAGAGCAGTTTGTCTATCGTTGGGATCTACCAAATTAATAGAAATATATTTCCCATCTTTTGTAACAAAAACTTTATCGTATGCAATCTTGGCATTGAGCATCTGTTTCTTTAAGTTGCTTGATGCTCTTTCCAACACGGTCGATACCGCTTTATTTGTTTCTACGCCTAAAACAAGATACATACCGCCTTTTAAATCCAGCCCCAAATGAATCTTATCCTTAGGCATATATGACGGCAGACTCTTTGTCGAGTTGTTACCAATAAATGTGGGCGCCGCATAAGCGCCGAACAATATTATGACCACAAGAATAAGAATAAGTTTCAATATAGTATTTGTTCTCATATAAGCCCCTTATATTAAGTCAAGATAGATAATACTATGCTTTACCCGCAATATTGTCTTTCATAATTTTAACACTCACTCCCTCAGCTATCTCTAAGGTGACATCCTTATCATTTGTTTTTAATATTGTTCCATAAAGACCGCTTGAAGTAATGATTTTATCCCCTCTTCTCAATGATTCTATAAATTCTTTATGTTTCTTTCTCTGTTTCTGCTGCGGCAATATAAGAAATATATAGAATACAACAACAATAAGGATTAGTGGAAGTAATTGCGCAACCATACTGGGACTTGACGCACTACTACCTGCAGCATAAGCATTTGTAACGAAATTAAACATTGTACCTCCTAATGTTTTTCCAAAAAATACAAAATAACAGTAAGGATTATACTTAAAATAACGCTTGTTACAAGCGGAAAATAAAGTGTAAAATTATTTTTTCTTATAATAATGTCTCCGGGCAATTTTCCTAATATGAACGGAAATTTCGGAAAAAAAATAAGTGCCAAACCTATCAAAACCATTATTAAACCGAATATTGTCAATAATTTTCCTATTTCAGCCATCTGAATTTTCCAATAGAGCAACGGCATAGGCGCTCACACCTTCTAAGCGCCCCTCAAAACCTAATCCTTCTGTGGTTGTTGCCTTTATATTGATTTTTTTATTATCGATATTTAATACAGATGACATCTTTTCTGTCATAGCATGTTTATACGGCGCAATTTTGGGCTTCTGCATAGCTAAAGTGATATCTATATTTGATATCGCATAACCCTTTTTTTTAATAATATCCCCTATATGTTTTAAGAATAACAGACTGTCCGCATCTTTATATCGTTCGTCACTATCCGGAAACATTTCGCCTATATCACCTAAGCCTGCAGCACCGAGAAGAGCATCACAAACGGCATGCACAAGGCAGTCTGCATCGGAATGGCCTTCAAGACCATATTCATAATCTATTTTTACTCCGCCCAAAATCAGGTTTCTGCCTTTTTGGAATCTATGAACATCATATCCGAATCCTATTTTAAAAGACATTTTACAAGCTCCAAATCTTCTTTTGTTGTAATTTTAATATTTTTACCATTGCCTTTCGTTATTTTAACCCTGCCGCAATATTTTTCCCAAACACTCGACTCATCCGTATATATCTTACCGGAATCAATTGCATTTTTATAAGCACTCAGCAGCGTATGATATTTGAATCCTTGAGGAGTTTGGGCAGCATACATATTTTCTCTGTTAATTGTGTTCTTGATGAATCCGCTTTCACTCTTTTTAAGCGTTTCAGAAACTGCCGCTGCAGGCACAGCAGCATCATAGAGAATGGTGTTATTTATAACTCTTTCTACTAAATCCCCATCTATCAGAGGCCTTGCGGCATCATGTATCAGCACAATGTCGCAGTCCAATGCGCATAACCCATTATATACAGAGTTCATACGCTCACCTCCCCCCTCAACAATCAACAAATCATTATAGATGCTTTTCGCAAATTCCATATTATCTTTGGATACAACAACACATATTTCATCCATATATTTTTTTAATACATCAATACTGTAATCTAAAATGAATTTAGAGTTTATTGTTTCAAATTGCTTTTGAGATCCAAATCTTCTGCCACGGCCCGCTGCTGCAATAACAACTCCTATTGTCATATTGTTTATCATTTTAATATTTCCATCTTATGAAATGTGTCCTCAACGGTTTTATCGGAGATATCCGTATATATTTGAGTTGTTAAGATGCTCTCATGCCCAAGCATCTCTTGAACGCTTCTCAAGTTTGCCCCGTTTTCTATTAAATGGGTTGCAAACAGATGTCTCAGCGTATGCGGTGATATATCCAATCCAATGGCATGCGAACGCTTTTTCACAATTTTCCATATACCCTGCCGGCTAAATTTATAGCCTCTGTTTGTTATAAATAAATAATCGCCCGCGCTTTCAGCCGCTATACGCTCATTGGCTATATAATTTCTTACTCTATCCACAACGCTTTCAGCTAACGGCACTATGCGCTCTTTTGAACCTTTGCCATTAACCCTGATAAAACCCGAATCAAAAAAAATATCGGATATTTTTACATTTATCAGTTCACTGACCCTTAAGCCCGAAGCATATATGAACATAAGAATAAGCCCGTCACGCGTATTTGAAAAAAGTTCTTTAACCCTGTTAAAAGACAGATAGTCCGGCAGAGTTCTGTTATATTTAACATTCTTTATATCTTTGGATGAAATATCCGCCGCATTCTCTCTATTTAAGAACTTTAAAAATGCGCGAATACTGGATAATTTTCTGTTTATACTGGATGGCTTAAAATGCGATTTCATATTTTCAGCATAATAAAACAGATTTATGCTATTCAGTTCCGTATGCTCAAAAAATGCAGTAAACGGCTTTAGGTCAGATTGATAACTCTTTATAGTCAATTTTGATAAACCTTTCTGTATCTGTAAAAATGCTAAAAACTCATCTATGTAATATTGCAGATCTTTTTTCATATTTTTTCACAATAACATCTATATCCTTAGTATAATCTTTGTTAGACACTATTCCAATAGAGACATTGCCCCTAAATATCTCCCGCGCGATAGACTTAACATCTTGAAGACTTACATTTTTTATATGTTTTTTATCATAAATCCACGGCAGTTCATCTATATTGAGGATGTATATATCAGACAATTTATCAGCAACGGATAGCGAGCTTTGCAAGCCTATAGGCATGGAACCTATTATAAAGCGCTTTGCGAGTTCAACACGGCGGTTGTCTATAAAGTGCTCAATATTTACGATATCAGAAAATATGGCATCTATAGCTTTGAGTGTATATTTATTTTGAGTCTGCAGGCCTATAACAAATATTCCTCCGTTTTTTAGATCATAATTCAGTGAAAATACAGAATATGCATATCCTCTTTTTTTTCTAATATCTTCACTCAAAACAGACTGCAGGCCTCCGCCGAGTATAAATGACAGAATTTTTACATCATACCTATACCTGCTCAATAAACCTACGGACGGGAAAGATACATAGATATAACTCTGCTTAACATTTTTTATGCTGTTTGAGATATGGTCTGCTTTATTAAATTTTAATCTGCCCAGTTTAATGCCGTTTTTTCTGTGTAAAAAGGAAAAATATTCTTTAATATAGCGGTCTGCCGATAATTTATCAAAACCGCCGCCGGAAACAGATATGATTATATTGTCTGCAGAGTAATATCTATTATAAAACAGTCGCGCATCTTTTATTGTAATCTTTTTGATATCTTTTATATCACCGACAGATGAGTGCGAATAGCTGCTGCCATTGATTAAATTTACAAATGAACTATGTATTGCTATATAGTCGTAGTTATTTTTCAATGATGTTACACTGTCTGCAGCTTTCCTTTTAACATTTTCAAAATCATTTTTGTTAAATCTCGGTTTAAGCATCTGCGATACAATGTAGAAAAGCGTTTTCATCCGGCTTGATACGGATTCGGCATGTATGTCCGTATATTCTTTAGATGTTCTTATAGAAATATTAATGCCGTTTTTATCAGCCATTTTACGAAAGCCCTCTGAACTTACATCTTTAGTTCCACACGATCCCAAACACTGTGCGGTAACTTTTGCAAGACCAAAGCGGTGCTGCGGGTCGAAATAACTCCCGGCTTTTACCTTTATATCAACCGCTATAACAGGCACGCTGGAACTTTTATAAATAACATACCTCAGCCCGTTGTTCATCTGAGATTTTAAAATATGGGGCGTTTCCGCATAAGCAGAAAAACCGGCAAAAAACATAACAACAAATAAAAATAATTTCTTCATCTTATACCGCCGCTATACTGCGCATTGCTGATGATTTTGCCCTTTTGAGGTATCAAAAAGCAGTCGCTCTCACGATCTTTGGCAAAATATCTAACTGCCGCAGCCATAATATTCTGTTTTGTAATTTTTTTAATTATAGCCGGATAATTTTCATAATATTTTTCCATGCCAAAAGCGGCATAAAAAGCAAACGAGCTGTTTTTTTCACTTAACGTCTCTTGAGAAAAATAGTAGTCCGAAATAGCTTTTGATTTAGCGGCATTTAATAGACCGCCGCTGAAGCTGCCGTTTTTTATCTTATTCAGTTCCTTTTCGATGGCGCCTCTTGCTTTATTAAAACTGATATTTTTGTTTATATCAGCAAATATTTCGAATAAACCTTTATCGTGAATCCGCTCCTCATTGCCCCCGGAAATGGACGAGAGAATATGTTTATCCCTTATAAGATCTTTATCAGCCATGGAACTTTTCATATAAAACAGCATATATGAAATAAGATCAAGTTCAGGTGTGTCCTTATTCTCCGCATTATCGATTTTAAAGCCCATAGCCAATTTTTTCATAGATGAAGGCTTTTTTATATACATAATTCTTCTTCCGATCTGGCGTGGCTCTTTGGTCATCCTGCATTCTATATCAGCAGATTTTTTATTGGAAAAGTACTTTTCAACAGCTTTCTCTGCACTATTTGTATCAACGTCGCCGCTTATTACAATAACAGCATTGTCGGGCAGATAATATTTTTTATAAAACTTACTCAAATCTTCTAAAGCATAATGTTTTATGTCGTAGGCATATCCTATTGGCGTCCATTTATACTCCGATGCTAAATAGGCCAAATTATGGAGCGAATAGTATAGGAAACCATCTGCGGAATTATCTATTCTCCATAACCTTTCCTGATATACAACATTTCTTTCCTTTTGAAAACGTTTGCCGTTCAGATCAAGATTGCTCATCATGTCAGCATATGCGGCAAGAGCTTTTTTATAGGCACTTTTATCTATAGTTATAAAATACATTGTATAATCGAAAGATGTCTGAGCATTATTAATGCCGCCGAATTCCATTGACATTTTATCAAAATAACCGTCCTTAAAATGTCTGCTGCCTCTGAAGTTCATATGTTCAAGCATATGTGCAATTCCGGTTATAGAGTTATATTCACAGCATGAACCGACTCTATATAAAATTGTTATATTTACTATGCCCAATCTATGATCTTCCTCTATATAATATTTTAATCCGTTTTTTAATGAAAAGGATCTATAGGATGCAAATGCACTTGATGAAAAAAAACAAAACACAAATAAAAGTATAACAGCTTTACGCATAACACAAATTCGCCGTCAATCTTGATTGCTTGCTGCCAAAATCCACCTTAGGCACTGCTTTATCCTGCTGCTTAATTTCAAAATAGGGATATTGCTTCAGCCCCATCCTTGTTGCAACTATATTTGCAGGCATTGATAGTATAGTTGCATTATATACTTTAACTATGTCGTTATATCTTTTTCTTGCAACCCCAATCCTGTTTTCCGTGCCCTCTAAGTTATCCATTAATCGTGTAAACTCTTCATTGGCTTTCAAATCGGGATAACGCTCAACTATTACAAGCAGCCTTGATATGGCTGAATCCATTTGATTGTTTGCAGCTATTTCTTCTTTGGGGTTCTTTGCGCCCATAAGTTTTGCCCGTGCATCAGCCACATGTTCAAACACCTCTTTTTCATGCTGGGCATAACCCTTTACGCTGTTCACTAAGTTCGGGATTAAATCCGCCCTTCTTTTTAACTGTACATCAACGTTGCTCCAACTCGATTTTGTCTCTTCCTGAAGTCTTATCAATTTATTGTATGTAGAATAATAATATATACCTCCGGCTATAACAATAATAAAGATAACCGCAATAACTCCAAGGGCTCCTTTCATCTAACTCCTCCTCCATTTTATCGTTTCATTCCTGTTTATCACCAGTTTCCTCCTACACCGCCGCCGCCTGTTGAGCCGCCGCCGAATCCGCCGCCGAATCCGCCGCCGAATCCGCCGCCGA
>CAZOGA010000011.1:0-5966 GCA_964579095.1 uncultured Desulfurellales bacterium | reverse complement strand
CCTGTTGAGCCGCCGCCGAATCCGCCGCCGAATCCGCCGCCGAATCCGCCGCCGAGATTGTTGTCCCAATCACTATTGTAAGACCCGAAAAACAGGCCGAGCATCATAGGGAAAAGATATGGCCCAGCTGCTATAAGCACACCTATTAATAAAATTAAATTCAGCAAACCGATAGTATGATGAGCTTTTTTTGCCTTAAATGATCCATTTAATTTAACGTTATAATGGTGAGCCGTAACATTTGCTATGGCTGCACTGCCGTTCAAAATTCCAGCGTTGTAATTACCTTTTTTAAAATATGGAATAATATAATTATCCCTTATGCGCCCAAGCAGTCCGTCAGGCAAAAACCCCTCAACGCCATAGCCTGTATCTATACGCATTTTCCTATCTTTAACATCCACGAGAAACAACACGCCGTTGTCTTTGCCCTTCTTACCTATTCCCCATTTTTGGAACATATTAACGGAATAGTCAAATATATCTTTGTTATCTATGGATTTAACTGTAACAATTGCCAGTTCAACGCCTGTCTTAGCCTCTAATTCCTGCGCAAGTGCACTCAGCCTATTCTTTGTACTGCTGTTTAATATATGGGCAAAATCATTTACATAACCAACGGGCTTCGGCATATCCGCTGCCCTCACAAAAGCGACGGATAGAAAAACAACTATGACGCTAAGAAAGAATTTTATCAGATATTTCAACTAACTTTTTAACCTCATCTAAATATTTTTTAAACATAGGAAACAATTTGTCAAATTTCAGATCTCCGGAATCCCTCAGATACCTAAATGCATCAAGTTTAATATCAAATTTTTCCTCGAATACATCTAACAGTGTATTATCATTGATGATAGTACCCTTTAATCTGAGCAAATTTCTCAGTATAAGCAGCATATTATACATAGAACGGTATACCAGATCGTCGATTATCTTTTTCTGAAGCGACAGATCTATAAACGCCCCTCTTAATGATAACAGTTTGCTTCTCAACTCATATTCAATTTGGGTTCTCAAAGCATCATTGCTGACATTAAGCCTGCTGAAAATATTTTCACCGTAGAGCACTTCTGCATATTCCTTCAACTCCAGTGTCTCCATGCAAAATACATCAGCGGCGTCTTCAAAAAACGCCCTGCTTGCAACAATAGGCGTAGAATATTTCTTTTTGTATTTTAAATAAGCTCTTTTAACGTTATGCAGATCTTCGGCATTCACATCATTCAGAACGATAAATATGCCGTTTTTCTTCAAGAATGAAGTTACGCCTATATTATGCAGCCCCATGCTGATCAGCCTGCCCTGAAAATGTCCTTGAATAGTCTCAACGAATTTGTCCATATTCCCTCTCTTCATAAAAACGCCTGCGAAACGATCCAAATTCACCATTCAATATCGCAGAGCGCGCATCTTTAACTAAGTTTACATAATAATATAGATTGTGAATTGTTGCAAGTGTATAAAATGACAGCTCCTTGGCTTTATACAGGTGCCGCAGATATCCACGGGAAAAGTTTTTGCATGTATAGCATCTGCATCCCTCCTCTACCGGTTTATCATCTTGCGAAAATTCTTTCCTTTTGATGTTTAAACTGCCGAAACGCGTAAACAGCATAGCGTTTCTTGCATTGCGGGTCGGCATAACACAATCAAACATATCAATACCGGAATTTATCATTTCTATTATATTCTCAGGCTTCCCCACGCCCATAGCATATCTTGGTTTATTCTCAGGCAGCAATTCACTTACAATTCCGGCGGCATTATACATTTCCTCTTTAGACTCTCCAACACTCAATCCGCCTACTGCGAATCCGTCAAATTCTAACTCTCTCATTCTCAACGCCGCCTCTTTTCTCAGATCATCGAAAACGCCGCCTTGAACTATTCCAAACAGTGCCCGTAAAGGATGCATTTTTCTCGCCTCGATAGATCGTCTCGCCCAATTAATAGTCATATCTAACGAATCTTTAATATATTTTTTATCTTTTGTGTAGGGCGGACATTCATCTAACGACATAGCTATATCACTGCCCCAGCGAGACTGCAGTTCAACAACCTTTTCCGGCGTAAAAAAATGTTTTGATCCGTCAATATGAGAGGAAAATAAAACACCATCTTCAGATATCTTTCTCAAAGAGCTCAAGGAAAATACCTGAAAACCGCCGCTGTCGGTCAAAATTCCCCTGTTCCATCCGCTAAATTTATGCAGTCCCCCAAGCTTTTCTATTGTTTGAACACCGGGCCTTAAATATAGGTGATATGTATTTGAAAGCATAATTTTAGAACCTATCGCCTTTAGCATGCAGGGCAGCACAGCTTTAACCGAAGCCTGCGTTCCGACAGGCATAAAAACAGGCGTGTTTACCTTCGTATGCCCCAAATCAAGCACTCCGGCGCGGGCAGACATATCCTTTTTTTCAAGAGAAAATGAAAATTTCAACGATTTACCTTAATTACAGCCAACTCATTTTTTGAGATCAAAGGTGCAAAAACTACATTATTTTCAAAGTATATATCAGCTACATTTGTTTGAAAATGCTTTATAATATCAAAATGTTTCATAGATAGGGTTGTCTTGATGATTAATCCTTTTTTGTAATCTGAAAGATAGATGCTGTTTTTATCAATATAGATACCGTCAAATCCGTCAAATCCTTTTACACTGACGCTATTTTTAAGTTTACCGTCTGCTGATATTATATTGATCATGGGTTTATCAAATGACACTACCAAAAAAGCATTGAGTTTACGAGAAAAAACTATTCCGTTCGGCGATAATCCTGCATCCGAAAAAAACATGCTTGTCCTGCCGTTCTGCCCTATTCTAAAAATGCAGTTTCTGAGCGTATCCGTGACATATACCTCATTATTTCTCACAATTAAATCATTTAAAAATTCTGCATTTTTTATCACTGTACAGGATTTTGTATTCTCCTTTTTTAAATCGGCAATACATACCCTGTTAACATCCGCAATATACAGTTTATTTCTGTATGCATATATGCCTTTTGGAGATTTCAGACCATCTATATATTTATATTCTATTATATGGCCGTATTTGTCTAATTTTGTTATAAACCCATCGTTTTTGCTGTATTTTCCTACATTGGATACATAGATAAAATTATTATACGAGTATACGCTTTCAGGGTGCTGGAAACCTATAATGGTTTTTGTCTCGGTAAATTTAAATCCGTATATAACAAGCACAGCCATCAGCAAAATTATAAATGACAAATTGTATTTTATATGTGACATCTTAAAAGCCTACCTCCAACGTTTCTCAGTTCCGGCAGTTTAGTATAGCATATATCCCGCTTATTTTCACATATATCAACAAACGGACACACACCGCCGGACTGTTCAATATTGTATGAAACTGCAAATTTGTCTTTGTTGTAATGCATATTCGCTTTAGGAGCTGAGTTCATTAATATCTTTGTGTATGGATGCAGTGGATTTTGCAGCAGTTCTTTAGAACTTGCATATTCAATTATTAAACCGTTGTATAAAACAATAACATTGCTGTCAAATTTAAGCAGATCAAGATCGTGTGTAATAAATATTATAGATATACCTGTTTTTTTATTCAAATCTTTAAATAATTTAACAATCTGCTTCTGCGTTGCCCTATCCAATGCGCTTGTAGGTTCATCTGCAACAATCGTTTTCGAGTCCAAAAGAGCAAAAGCAATCAGAACCCTCTGTTTCATGCCGCCGCTCAAATTGTGAGGGTATGATTTCAAAATCCTGTCTACATCCTTCAATCCGACATCCATCAGGGTCTTTTTCAATAGAGTAGAACTATTTTTAATCTCTCTCATCTGATATTCTACACTGAACACAGGATCCATAGATTCTGACAGACTTTGCGGCACATATCCGATCTTTTCAGATGATTTCACATATCCGTCAAAATTTATATTATAAAATTTATCTAAACCCGTTATAATGCGCCCTATTGT
This sequence comes from uncultured Desulfurellales bacterium, assembly GCA_964579095.1. Classification (GTDB taxonomy): domain Bacteria; phylum Campylobacterota_A; class Desulfurellia; order Desulfurellales; family Hippeaceae; genus CAJXLZ01. The sequence continues at coordinate 1,995 of CAZOGA010000011.1, read as the reverse complement.
TGTTTTTCCTGCACCGCTCTCACCCACTATGGTCAGCACACCGCCTGCATTCAATTTAAAATCAATATCTTTAAGAACACTATTGTTAAAATAACGCGCGCTTTTTATATGGACATCAAGTGACATTTAGCTGTCTTAACTTTTCTTCTTCTTTAATTTTATATTCGTTGAGTTTATTCCTTAAAACTTCATCATTCAAAGCAAATAGCCGAACGATAAATAGTGCGGCATTTTTTGCTCCCTTTCGGCCGATTCCCATACCGGCAACCGGAACGCCGGCCGGCATTTGAACAATAGATAACAGAGCGTCAAGCCCCATTAACTCTGATGCAACCGGAACACCTATTACAGGCTTGCTTGTATATGCTGCAATAACACCTGGCAGCGCCGCGGATAAACCGGCTATTACTATAGATGCATCATAATATTTTTCCACTTTTAATGCTATTTCTTTTGTGAGGCAGGGGCTTCTGTGCGCACTTGTTATAAATTCGTCGCAGGGTATGCTGAACTCTTCCAAAATTTTTTTTGCCGCAAGAACGATATCTTTATCGCTTGCGCTGCCTGATATGATAGCTGTTCTCATGGTTTTATACCAAAGTATTTTTTGGCTTTATCGCCGATATCTTTTCTGTACTGCATACCGTCAAAACTGATCAGTTTAATAGCATCGTATGACTTTTTCTGAGCTCTCTCAAAATTCTCATCTGTTCCCACAACATTTAAAACACGTCCGCCGTTTGTGACAATATCTGCATTTTTCTCAGAGGTGCCTGCATGAAAAACATATACATTATCTAATTTCCGCACATCGTTTAATCCTCTGATTATCTTCCCTTTATCGTACTTCCCGGGATATCCCCCGCTTGCCAATACTACACACACAGCATATTTTCTCTTCCACTTAATTGTTTTTGAGCTTAGATTTCCATCTATGGATGCAAGCATAATCTCCACAATATCAGAATCCATGAGCGGCAATATAGCCTGCGTTTCCGGATCTCCAAATCTACAGTTGAATTCAAGCAGATAGGGCTTTTTATCTTTAATCATTAAGCCCGCATACAGAACACCTTTATAAACTATGCCTTCTTCTCTTAGTCCATCTATTGTCTTCTGTATAATATCTTTTATTATATACTGCTTCAGCTTATCATCAACAATCGGCGCCTGCGCATATGCGCCCATACCGCCTGTATTAGGACCTAAATCATTATCAAAAACAGGCTTGTGGTCCTGCGCAGCAATCATCGGCAAAATATTTTTCCCATCACTGAACGCCAAAAAAGATGCTTCTTCGCCTTCCAATTTTTCCTCTATAACCACCTTATTGCCGGCGTCTCCAAATTTCCTATCTATAAATATAGCTTTTAGGGCATCAATTGCTTCAGCATCGGTTTGAGCCACTGTAACGCCCTTGCCCGCAGCAAGACCATCGGCTTTTACAACAATAGGAGCACCCTTTTTATTAATATAATTTTTAGCATCTTCAAAATTGTCAAACACCTCAAAATCTGCTGTAGGTAATGAATATTTTTTGAAAAAGTACTTTGAAAATGACTTGCTTGCCTCAATTTGAGCCGCATTTTTTGCAGGTCCGAATGCCTTTATGCCTTTTCTTCCTAATTCATCAACCAATCCTAAAACCAGCGGTATCTCGGGACCGACAACAACCAAACCTATCTTGTTCTCCACGCAAAATGACACAATAGAGTTAATATCTGAATCTCTAATATCTATATTATGCGCTATCTGTGCAGTCCCGGCATTTCCGGGAGCGCAGAACAGCTCATCACACAACGGCGATTTTTTTATAGCAAAAGCCAGGGCATGTTCTCTGCCGCCGCCGCCTACAATAAGTATCTTCATTTTACATTCACCTCACAAACTTTTTGGCTGTTTATATACATTTAACGCTATAATTTCAAGGAAAACAATAATTCGGGGTCAGATACTGTGATAAAAGTCAAGCACAAATCCCCCTTTTTAATAAAA
>CAZOGA010000010.1:0-17881 GCA_964579095.1 uncultured Desulfurellales bacterium | reverse complement strand
TCGAATAATATAATTCTGCTTGGATATACAAGCTTCAAACATTCTCTTTTAGATGCTCAGCCTTGATCTTTTCTTTGCTTGACCTCTTTTGTATCAAGACAAAAGAAACAGAACATAACATTATAATTGCAAAAATCATTTATTTTTATACAACAATAAGGGTAGAAAAGCCTGAACGGGAAAATTTAGAAATAAACACTTTATTTACTCAAAATGCGTAAGAACATCTACCCTTCCAATGAGCCTTTTATTCCTAATAAATACATAATAAATATAATTACCTCGGCATCACCCACGTTGTGTTCGAAAAATCCGCCTACCAAAAAAGCAATAAAAGCCAAGGTAAGACCAATTGAAACGGAAATTGAGAAATTATCATCTGATTTATTGATAAACTTTATATTTCCTTTTATAACATAAAACCACATATACAGCCAGATAATCAAACCTATTATGCCCCATTTTATGAGTATCTGCAGATATTCATTATGCAGAGCACTAAACATATGCGACTTTATATTTTTATCGCCGAATGTCTTTTTTATGCTTTTTATAAGATAAGGCTTCATAGTACCGCTAACATTTCCGCTGCCGCAGCCTATCAGCTTCCTTGTTATATTTTCATTCTTAAATTTATCCAATGCCGCTCTCCACATAGCTATCCGATCCATTGCGCTTTCATCTTTATGGAAATAAACGATAGAATTCACCCTTTTGTGTATGGGCTGTATGGAAAAATAGGATAAAACCGACAAAATGACGACAAGCAGTGTGATGATTAATGATATTTTTTTCCTGTATATAAGCGGCAGAAGAAGTATTGCAGATAGAAAACCGAGCCAATAGCTTCTTTCCGATAATATCAAGACTGCTGCAAGCGATAAAATAGACGCAGATAAATACAACGTTTTTATTTTTGCGTTTTCTCTTGAAAAAACTGTCAACGACAAAAATAACAATGCAGACGGTGCCATCACGCCTGCTGTGGTAAGCGGGTTATTAAAGAATCCGCTGCTGTGCAGCATTATGCTGTGATAAAAATGCAGTTCGGATATATGCTTAAATATATCATTAGGTCTTATATGAAAAAATCCTTGAAAAAAAACACCGCAGGATGATATGATGAGAAATATAGCAAATATATTTAAAAGCATTTTGATATGTTTTTTCCCTATCCTTGAAACAATAAAATAGGGCAAAAAATGCCAAATGTAGTGCGAGTTTTTTAAACTATATATAAACATTCCCGAAAATAAAGATGAAGTAAAACCGGATAGAGAAACAAAAAACAGCCTTAGATCAAGTCTGCGAAGATAAAATTCACCTTTTACTATAAACCATATTAATCCTATTAATCCGACAGCTATAGCAAAATGGTCCAAAGCCATTGAGAGACTGACAGAAATACTTAAAAGAACAGCAGAAACAAAAAGCAGTTTGTTAGAAATCATTTTTTTACTCCCATTAGCAATATTTTCCAATCCAAACTAACACAAATCTAAGTTTAAGGCAATGGTATATCAGATTGTTTATTTGTTAATAATCGGATATAATCAGAAGTAATATGAAAGATGTTTATCTCTACATACATTTGCCATATTGTTATAGAAAATGCCCATACTGCGGTTTTACATCCTATGATAACAAATTAGGTTCAAGAGATGCCTACATGGAGGCGTTAAAAAAAGAGATAAAAGTGTTTGCAGATAATTACCGCTGCACAGTTAAAACAATATATTTCGGCGGAGGAACGCCGTCTCTACTTAATTACAAATATATAGATGAGCTTTTAAATATAATATGCAAAAATTTCCACATGGATAGAAATATCGAAATAACGCTTGAGGCAAACCCTGTAGACTTAAAGGAAAAATACTTAATAAATATAAAAAATATTGGAATAAACAGATTAAGCATAGGCATTCAATCATTTATAGATAAAAAACTGAAAACACTCGGCAGGCTGCATAATGAGCAGAAGTCACGCAATTGCATAGAAAGAGCAATTGATGCAGGATTCGATAATATTTCCATAGACTTAATATACGGCGTTAATGAAACCTTGGAAGATGTCGAATATGAAGTTAATACAGCCGCATCTTTTAATATAGAGCATATTTCAACATATATGCTGTCAATAGAAAAAAATACAAAATTTTATGAGTGGACAACATCCGGCAAAATCAATGTGTTAAGTGATGAACTTGTATCACAAATGTATATAAAAATTTCCGCAATGCTCGCGCAAAGAGGATTTAATCAATATGAAATATCCAATTTTGCCAGGAAAAACAGGATAAGTAAACATAATATGTCGTATTGGTTAGGTTATGATTACAGAGGTTTCGGGGTATCGGCAAGTTCCTTTATAGAAAATAGACGCTTCAGAAATATGAATTCCATAGAAAAATATATCAAATCCATTGATGCATATGGCAATGCTGTAGAATATTCGGAACAGTTGAACAAAGAACAACGTATGAGAGAATCATTCGTTCTGCTTTTAAGAACTACGGACGGCGTCAGCATAAATAATTTTAATGATACATACCACATAGATATAGAAAAATATTATTTAAAAGAATTAGAATCAGCTTTTAAAAATAGACTTTTATCCAAAAAAAACGGCAGAATATTTTTTAACGGCTCAAAAGCTATGGTTATATCTAATTACATATTATCCGATTTTATATAAAAACTGATATGACCAGGATTGATTTTTCAACTTTTATATAGTATCATTTTCTAATTGATAAGGGGGAATGTTATTGATGTACTCAATTGACATAATTATTAGCAAAAAAGAACGCTGGCAATTTAAAGATCTATTATTTGAAAAACAGATTAAATACGCAGAATGGTTTATGGAATTTGATATAGAGAGCTCCATAATATCTATTGAGATTGAAAGCGGCAACCCATTAGAAGAGCTGATGCTCTTTTTGGAAAAAAGAGCGCCTGCTTCGAGAGTTGTTTTGCCGAACGGCAGCAACTTTCGCATGACAACCAGCGGCATAAACAAAATAAAACAATATTTTATAAATTTATATAACAAAGATGGGGAATAGCAATGTCTGCAAAAAAGCTTAATTTTGATGACTTAAATATTTCATTTGATATAGATATGTCAAATGAAAAAGCATCGGATGGAAATTTTATCTCTCAAATCAGAATAGAAAAGGCCATAGAACAGCTGGTCAATATAAGAGATTTGGATTATAATATTTATATTGCCGGCAATTTCAGCAGAAACGACAAAAACACCATTAAAAACACCATAGTGCAATATTCATCGGAAAATCAATATGAATTATATGACTATTGTTATGTAAATAACTTCAAAAACCCAAAATTGCCCAACGTGCTTAAGCTGCCGCCCGGATCCGGAAATAAACTGTTTAAAGAGATGAATGATTTGGTTAATTATCTATCTAAAAGTATTCCGAGTGTTTTTGAAAGCAAAGAATATGAAAAAAGAATTCAGGATATCATAAGCGACTACGATGACCGCCAGAGGTTGCTGTATGAAGGGCTGCAAAAAAAAGCCGAGAATTTGGATTTCATCGTTAAACCGTCTACGGCAGGCATTATGATAAATCCTGTTATATCCGGAAAGGTAATAGGAGAAAAAGAATTTTCGGAACTGCCCAAGGAAACACAGGAAAAGATTGAAAAAAGAAGAAAAGAACTTGAAGAAGATATAAACACTTTTTTAAGACAAACCAGAGATTTAAGTAAAGAAAAACAACAGAAGATAAAAAAAATTAACGATGAAATGGGAATATTTGTTGTAGGACATAAAATAGATGAAATAAAAGAAAAATTTATAGGAATCAAGAACATAGAAAAATATTTAGATGAAGTTGAGGAATACACTCTAAATAATATAGCAATATTTCTGCCCCAGCCGAAACAGGCTTTTCCATTCGCACAGGCGCAAAGCAAATATGCTGAATACAAAATAAACGTATTTGTTGATAATGAAAAAACAAAAAGTGTTCCGGTTATATACGAAGAAAATCCCACATATTATAATGTATTTGGAAAAATAGAAAAGCAGGCATATTTCGGTGCTTTTATAACAAATTTTACAAATATAATACCCGGAGCAATTCATAAAGCAAATGGGGGGTACCTTATTATAGATGCCCTCAGCATTATTTCAAACCCAGGTGTATGGGATACACTAAAAAAAACCATAATGTCCAAAAAAATTACAATAGAAGATTGGGGCGAAAGATATGGGCTTATTGCATCAGAAGCTCTAAAACCACAGCCTATAGATTTAGATGCAAATATTGTGATGATAGGTTCTGAGTATGTATTCGATCTGTTGTATAAATACGATGCGGATTTTGCGAAATTGTTTAAAATAAAAACAAATTTTGACTCTCTCGTACAATTGAACAAAGGCAATATAGAAAAATATATATCTAAAATCATTGCATTCTGTGAAGAAAAGAACTTAAAAAAACCGGATAACAGCGGCATAGAGGCCATCTTGAAATACAGTTTAAGACTTAGCGGAAGCAGAAAGAAAATCTGGGCATACTCTGATGATGTACTTGATCTAATAAGAGAGTCTCAATTAAATTGTGAAAAAAATAGATTGACATATGACCAGATAAACAAAACCATAGAAAATAAGCGCTTCTTAAAAAATATATGGAAAGAAAAAATATATGAGATGATACAAAACGGCCAGATAATATTAAATTTAACCGGCACTAAAGTCGGGCAGGTTAACGGATTATCGGTGATAGATTTTGGCAATTACGCATTCGGAAGACCTAATAGAATAACAGCCAAAACGTTTATGGGCAAAGGCGGCGTGGTTAATATAGAAACAGAATCAAAATTATCCGGAAGAATATTTGATAAAGCATCATTAATCATAAAAGGCTATTTGGGAAGTATGTATGCATACGATAAAATGTTAAGCTTATCCGGAACCATATCTTTTGATCAATCATACTCTTATATCGAGGGAGACAGTGCAAGCATAGCCGAAAGTATAGCGCTGCTTTCATCACTTGCCGGCATAGGTTTAAAGCAAAATCTATCCGTAACAGGCTCCATGGATCAAAACGGCATAGCGCAGCCTATAGGCGGCGTTAATGAAAAGATTGAGGGATTCTATGAAATATGCAAATTAACAGGCAACTTAAACGGCAGCGGGGTTGTGATTCCGTCTAAAAATGTGGAAAATCTGATATTATCGGATGAGGTAATTAACTCCATAAAATCAGGTGAATTTTCGCTATATGCAATAGACAATATAGATGATGCCATAAAAATATTTACTGATATGGAAGCAGGCGTTAAAAAGAAAAACAGATTCAGTAAAAATTCCTTCCATTATTTGGTAGATAAAAAATTAAAATCCATGAGTCAAATAGCTCTAAAAATCTCAGAGGGGATAAGTGATACGCTTTCTTGATGCCGGAGAATCTCACGGCAGATGTTTAACAGCAATAATCGAAGGCATACCTGCCGGCTTGAAAATAGATGAAAATTTAATAAATAAAAACCTGCTGCTGAGACAATCCGGTTATGGGCGCGGCGCAAGACAAAAAATAGAAAGAGATAAGATAGAATTTTTAAGCGGTGTACGATTCGGTGAAACTATAGGTTCTCCTATAACAGTAACAATCAGAAATAAAGATTTTGAAAATTGGTTAAATATAATGTCTCCTGATGCGCAAAAAACTCAAGAAAAGAGCATTTCTATGCCTAGACCGGGGCATGCCGATTTAACAGGCTATATAAAATACGACAGGAAAGATATACGTGATGTTCTTGAACGCTCAAGTGCGAGAGAAACGGCAATAAGGGTAGCAGTCGGATCTATATGCGAAAATATTCTTATTCAAATAGGTGTGAATATCATAAGTTTTGTTAAATCTATAGGCAATGCAGGAATAAACAGTATAAATTATAATGATAAACAGCTGATAAAAAAGATAGAATCCTCTTTTGTATTTTGTCCTGATGAAAAAATAAGTGATAAAATGATAGCCGAAATCGAAGAAGCAAAACTCAAAAATGATAGCATAGGAGGCATAGTTGAGGTATGCGCAAAAGGCGTTGTGCCCGGATTAGGGAGCTATTCTCAATGGGACAGAAAATTAGATGCACGCATCGCATATGCTGTTATGAGCATTCAGGCAATTAAAGCGGTAGAAATCGGAAACGGCATAAAAAATGCTTACAATCTGGGATCACACGTGCATGATGAAATACTATTTGAAAAAGGATACATTAGAAAAACAAACAATGCAGGCGGAATAGAAGGAGGAATGTCAAACGGTGAAAATATCGTTACAAGAGCATATATGAAACCTATTCCCACGCTTAAAAAAGGATTAAGTTCTGTTGATATTAAAACAAAACTGCCGCACATATCTCATTTTGAGAGAAGCGATGTCTGCGCCGTGCCTGCTGCAAGTATTGTTGTTAAATCTGTCGTTGCATATGAACTGCTAAACGCATATATGGAAAAATTTGGATCTGACACTTTAGATGAATTAAAAAAACGTGTATCCGAATATAAAATATATTTAAAGGATAAATGAACATTATTCTAATAGGTTTTATGGGATCCGGCAAAACTACAGTCGGAAGAATGGCTGCTGAGAAATTGTGCATGGATTTTGTAGATACAGATCAATTAATAGAAAAGAAAAACAATAAAACAATATCTGACATCTTTAAGGAAAAGGGAGAAAGATTTTTCAGGGAAAAAGAAAAGGATTTAATAAGAAAAACTCTAAAAAAGAAAATAAACTGCGTCATATCCACAGGCGGCGGTATGCCATGTTATAAAGACAATATGAAGCAGCTGAAGTCTATAGGTAAAACAATATATCTAAAAATAAATTTCGATATTCTAAAAAAGCGTATATCAGCAAGAAACAGGCCGCTGTTTCAAGATGATAAAACGGCAGAACAGTTATTCAGCAAAAGAAAAATTTGTTATGAAAATGCCGATGAAGTGGTTGATGCAAGTGCAGATTTGAAGAATACAATATCGCAAATAATGAAACTTGGCAAAAATTAGATTTTGCTTGATTATTAATTCATATGTTTTACAATGTTTATGTTACGAATCTCAAAAAAACGGGGAGAGCTTATTTACAATGTTAAATTAACGCTTTACCATTATATAAACGTACCTGCTTCCGATAAAAACCAATTTTGTATAGAGAGATATATCTATGTATGCCGTTTATTTTATACGGTAATTTTAAATTGAAGGAGGGCTTTTGCTATGGAAGATTTAATTGTGTGTGTTCCATTTTTCGCCTTACCGCGTTTCCCGGATGTGTGCAGAATTACGGGCAATCAAGATATAGTGGTAAGAGACATATTAAACATTAATACTGTCAAAAAGGGCGAATATGAAAACGGACCTTATCTTGAGGGTTTTAATCTTGATGATAAATTAGACTATGTATTTTATTTCAAAGAAGTAGGGAAGATTTCCGAAGCTCAGCATTACAATAATATATATATACTCTTCAGGGCTGTATATAAAACAATGGAAGGTGATATACATCATATTGTAATAGGATATTACTCTTTAAAAGAAATTAATCCAAAAGAAATAGCTCCCGGGGTATATTCATTATCTGCAGAATCTGCTCATTTTGTGGATTACAAAAATGCACCGGATATAACGGATACAATAACGGGATATAATTTACAGGATTACATAATAAAAAGTAATTCTGCAAATCACCCCGAATATAAACAGTGGAACAATCAATGGATGGAACAAATAAAAGATAAAAAAAACAAACTTGATGAATATATAGAGAGAAGCAAGCTTCTAAGGGTTTTAAAACACGACAATAATTATGAGAATATGTGCGATGGTTGCGAGTATATAAAAAACAGCAGCTGTCCATTATGGAAAAATCTTTTAGGTTAAGGAGAGTGCGTTATTATGGGATATGATGTAAATACAAAAAGAGTTATTTCCTTATGCGGAGCAGGCGGAAGCGGCAAAACCACCTTAATTGAAGAAATTCTATTTTCAACAAAACAAACAACAAGAAAGGGTTCTGTTGAAAAAGGCAATACCGTATCGGATTTTGATACTGAAGAAATAAACCGGCACATTTCATTGCAGCTGTCCGTAACCAACACAGAGTGGAATAAAAATCAATTATACATAATCGATACCCCCGGGTATCACAATTTTATTGCTGACACATTATGCGGCATAAGAGCATCTGATTCTTCTATTATTGTAATTGATGCAAAAGATGGTGCAAAAGCACAAACTGAGCGTGCTTTTGACGAAATAGATAAAGAAAATAAACCGGCAATTTTTTTTATAAACGCTGTAGACAAAGAAGAGTTAGATATAAATTTTGTTATTTCATCAATAAAAAAGAACATAACCGATAAAGCATATTTATTACAATTTCCTATAATTGAGAACGGAAATTTAAAAGGATACTCTGATATTTTAGAAAAAAAAACATACGATCTAAGCGGAAATGAAATGAATCTACCTGCTGATATGTCCAATGCATTAGAGAAAACCTATACTGAACTGATAGAGGAACTATCAACGCTAAATGACGCTTTAATGGAAAAATATTTAGAAGGAACAGATCTAAACAAGGATGAAATTAATAAAGTATTGCATCAAGCGACGACAGAGGCTAAATTATATCCTATTCTATTAGGTTCTGCTTTAAATGGCATAGGAGTAAACAAACTTATGGATGCTGTAGTAAATTTGCTGCCTCCCCCAAAAAATGAATCGGATAAAAATTCCGCTCTGGTTTTCAAAACATATAATGATCCTCAAGTTGGAAAACTAAGCTTATTAAGAATATACTCTGGCAACTTTAAATCAGACTCAACATACTACAATGTTAATAAAAATCAAGATGAAAGATTAGGCGCACTGCAGTTAATTCAAGGAAAAACGCTAAACAAAATAGAAGAAGCGTCTGCCGGTGATGTAGTTGCCGTTGCAAAATTAAAAACAACGGAAACATCAGACACAATATCCGACAAAAACTCGGATATAAAATATGATTTCGTGGAAATGCCGCTTCCTTATATTTCATATGCAATTTACGGCGAATCAAAAAATGATGAAGAAAAGTTGGGCGCTGCCATAAACAAATTAATAGAATCTGATCCATCTCTCAGCTTTACACGTAATAATCAAACAAAGGAATTTATATTAACCGGTATGGGCAAAATGCATCTTGAAGTTGTAGCATCAAAATTAAAAAACAAATTCGGCGTCAAAACAAAACTTGAAATACCCAAGATAGCTTATAAGGAAACAATAAAGGGCAAAACCAACTCTCATGGAAGATATAAAAAACAAACGGGCGGACATGGACAATTCGGCGATTGTGTAATCGATATAGAGCCGCTGTCCATAGGGGAGGACTTTGAGTTCGTTGACAAAATAGTTGGCGGGTCCATACCGAGACAATTTATACCATCTGTCGAAAAAGGTATTAGAGCTGCCATGGAACACGGCATTCTGGCAGGATATCAAATGACAAGCATAAAAGTGACGCTCCTTGACGGATCATACCATCCTGTAGATTCAAGTGACCTTGCATTTCAAATGGCAGGATCAATTGCCTTTAAGGAGGGTATAGGAAAATGCAAACCCATCCTAATTGAACCCATTTTATCAATGGAGATTTACATACCGGAAGAAAATACAGGTGATGTTATAGGCGACATAAATTCAAAAAGAGGAAAAGTCCTGGGCATTGAGAATTGCGATGCAAAAAAAGAATATAAAATAATTAAAACGTTGGTTCCGGAAATGGAAGTTTTAGAATATGCACCAACATTGAGATCTCTGACAAGCGGAAGGGGCTTTTTTAAATCTGAATTTTCGTCTTATGAAGAAGTACCATCTCAAATCGCCTCAAAGATAATAGATAAAGCAAAAACAGAGAATAAGCCGGCTTAAAAGCCGGCTACTTTTTTGTTGCAAGGACAGGTTTATTCGATAATCTCATCACTTTTTCAGTAACACTCCCGAACATAAAGCGCTCTATGCCGCTTTTTCCATGTGCACCCATAACTATCAAGTCTATATCATTTTTACCTGTGAACTCCACTATTTTCTTAGCGGCATCGCCGCTCTCTATAGATATTTCTACGTTTTCATCAAGCTTATACTTATTCTTCAAATGTTCAATCTGTTTTTCCGCCTCTTCTGTCATTGAACTTGTAATTTGATCTAAAGATAAACCCGGAACATAACCAATTGCTGATTGCAGATCTGTAATGCAATATAAGACATACAACTTTGCATTAAATACTGCAGCCAGTTTTTTTGCATAAGCAAGAGCATACTCTGCAGATTCTGATAGATCCGTCGGGACTAATATCTTTTTGATAGATATATCATACATAAAAACCTCCTCCTCAATTTAGTTAATAAGCAATTCTGCTATTTGAACAGCATTTAAAGCCGCCCCTTTCCTAATTTGATCCCCGGCTATCCAAAAAGACAGCCAATTTTCACCATTTATATCCTGCCTGATTCTTCCGACTTCGCAATCGTTCTTTCCGCTTAGAAAGAGCGGCATAGGATATATAGAATTCTTAGGATCATCGCTCACTTTTATTCCGGGAAATTCATTAAAAAGTTCCTTAGCTTTTTCTGGTGTTATTTTATCTTCAAGCTCAACGGTAACAGCTTCCGAATGGGCCCTAAAAACAGGAATTCTAGCGCAGGTAGCAGAAATCTTTATGCTCTCATCATGCAGCATTTTCTGTGTTTCGTTAACCATTTTCATCTCTTCCTTTGTATATCCGTTCGGCATAAATATATCTACTTGAGGAATAACATTAAATAAAAGCTGATATGGAAATTTATTAACGGTAAGTTCTTTGTTATTTACCCATTCGATTGCTTGATCAGAGAGTTCCTTCATAGCCGATGCACCTGCTCCTGAAGCAGCTTGATAACTTGATACAATAATTCTTTTAATTTTTGAATAATCATAAAGAGGCTTCAAAGCCATTATCATAATAATTGTCGTGCAATTAGGGTTAGCTATAATTCCATTATGCAGAAATGCATCCTCAGGATTAACCTCGGGCACTACAAGGGGAACATTTTTATCCATACGATAGCAGGAACTATTGTCAATTACAACAGCACCTGATTTGACTGCATATGGCGCAAATTCTCTGCTTCTTGATGCACCGGCAGAAAAAAAAGTTATATCAATATCATTGAATGAATTTATTGTAGTTTCCTCAACCGTATATTCCTCGCCCCTGAAATTTATCTTTTTGCCAGCTGATCTATTTGATGCTAAAGGTCTAAAATTATCAATAGGAAAATTTCTCTCCTCAAGAATCTTCCGCATTTCCTCACCTACAGCGCCTGTAGCCCCGACAACTGCTATATTATATTTTTTCATATTTCAACAAACCTCCCAATGAAAAACATTAAGATTTTCTATCATATTTTCAACGTTCATCCAAACAGCTTATTTTTTATTATAGATATTCATAGCATATGCAATGCCATTTTGAATTATATCTATACATGCATCTTTCGCTCTTTCGACAGCACTCTCGATTACCGATAGATTTTTTTTATCAAATTTGGATAAAACATAATTTCTCGGGCTGCCGTATCTGCCTACACCTATTTTAATCTGAATAAACTTTTTTGAAGATAAACATTCTATTATTGATTCAATGCCTCTATGACCTCCGCTCGATGATCCGAATTTTATTTTCATTAATCCCAAAGGCAAATCTATATCGTCATGTACAACAATTAAATTAGCCAAATTAATTTTATAAAAACGGACAAATTTTGCAATAGCTTCTCCGCTTAAATTAACATAGGTAGCAGGCTTCAAAACAAATATATTATTCTCATCTAAGGTGAATCTACCCCAATAACCGTGAAATTGATATTTCAGACTTAAAGTAAATTTAAAGTATGATGCAATTTCGTCGCATACCATAAAACCAACGTTATGCGGCGTTAAATCATACTCCCCGCCTACATTACCTAAGCCTGCTATACAATAGTCCACTTAATGAGCTATCCTTCTTGCTTTTTAGATTCTTCTTTAGGCTCCTCTGTTAGTTCTTCCTCCTCCTCTTCTGCTTCCTCTTCTTCTTGTGTTTTCCCTAAAATAGCTGCAACAGTGAAATTTTTAGTGGTTTTAACCTTCACGCCTTCCGGCAAATCTACATCATATATATGCACAACATCACCTATCTGCGTACCGCTGACATCTACCTTGATAGCATCCGGAATATCATCAGGCAATGCTGTAATAGTAATTGTTTTTCTTGGTTGGTAAAGATCGCCGCCCATTTTAACACCTAAGGATTCTCCAACTATTTCAACAGGAACTTTAACAGATATCGGTCTTTCTTTGGACAAATTGTAAAAATCGATATGAATAATATCACCCGTAACAGGATTTTTCTGAAGATTTTTGATTATAACATTATAATTTCCCTTATCTTCTACATTAAGTTCAAATTTATCATTCCTTCTGCTTTTTCTTAAAATTGACATTAAATTCGATTCTTCTACTTCAATATTTAAATTTTCCGTGTTGAATCCATAAACTACAGCCGGTATCTTCCCCGCCTTTCTAACATTTTTTGCTGATATCTTTTCATTATTTCTTTCACTTGCAACAATAATCATTCAAACACCTCTTTTCTATTGATAACTAATCAAAAAGAGCACTAATAGACTCTCTATGATATATCCTTCTTATAGCCTCGCCAATAATATTACCTACTGACAACACTTTAATCTTATTCGAGCTGACATTAGATGAAAATTTAATGGTATTGGTAACAGCAAGTTCTATTATGGGAGAATTATTAATTCTGTCAATTGCATGTCCGCTTAATACAGGATGCGTGCAGCATGCATAAACCGCTTTTGCTCCGTTTTCATCCAAAGCCTTGGCAGCATTGGTTAGTGTGCCTGCAGTATCCACTAAATCATCTAATATTATGGCGGTTTTATTCTTTATTTCACCTATTATGTGCATAACTTGACTCACGTTGGGTTTTGGTCTTCTTTTATCTATGATAGCTATGGAACAGCCCAGGATTTTTGCGAAGTGCCTTGCTCTCTCTACACCGCCTGCATCGGGAGACACAATAACCAGATCATCCGCATTAAGCTTTCTAATATAATCAAGCATTATAGGCAATGAATACAAATGATCTACCGGTATGTTAAAAAATCCCTGAATTTGTCCTGCATGTAGATCCATTGACATAATCCTATCTGCGCCGGCAACCGTAATAAGATCTGCAAAAAGTTTTGCGCTAATAGGTACTCTCGGCTGCACTTTTCTATCCTGCCTTGCATAGGCATAATAGGGAACCACTACCGTTATGGAATTTGCGCTCGAACGTTTCAGCGCGTCCATCATTACTAATAATTCCATAATGTTATCGTTCACCGGAGCCGATAAAGACTGCACTACAAATACATCCGCACCTCTAACGCTCTCTTTTATCTGCACATATATCTCACCATCACTAAATCGTGATATCTCAACGTCTGCTAAAGGAACTCTGAGATAATTACTTATTTCCCCGCCAAGTTCCTTATTTGCACCGCCGCTTATAAGTTTTATACCCAATATCATCACCTATAATAAAAAAATGGCTGGGGTGGGTGGATTCGAACCACCGATCGAGGATCCAAAGTCCTCTGCCTTGCCGCTTGGCTACACCCCAATTAAACATCCCGCAGATCAAAACATTTCTGCGGGATTAATTACTAATTACTATCCTATTCAGCTTCTTGTTCTTGTTCTTGTTTTTCCTCTTGCATCTTAGTTTCATATTCTTTCAATACAGCACTTTCCAATTTTTGTCTCATATCGTTATTAAGTGGATGAGCAACATCTTTAAAGCTGCCATCTTTCATTTTCCTGCTTGGCATAGCGACAAATAACCCTTTTTGGCCGCTAATAATTTTTAAGTCTCTTACAACAAAAGCATCATCAAAAATAACCGTAGCAAAAGCTTTAAGCTTTTCATCACCCTGAATTGGACTAACCCTTACCTCTGTGATTTCCATAAACTACACCTTCCTTAAATTTAATCTACAAAATCCAATGTTTTGAAAAAAACCCGTTCTGTGCTTAATCTATCCTCGATTTCCTTTTGATACACCCCCTCATCTTTGCTTATAACAGAAAACACGCTGGAGCCGCTTCCAGACATCAGCGTATATGGAAACCTTGTCATCAAAAGCAATTTTACATTACTTACAATTGCAAATTCCCTCAGAACGACACTCTCTAAATCATTGTAAAAGAACTTTTTTACGCAGTTGAAATCGCAACTTTTGAAATCAGCCACGAAAGGCATTCTATTAATAGGACGCCTTTTTGTCAATAATAATCTTGAGTATACATATTTTGTGCTTATTTTTATAGAAGGAGCAGCAAGAAATAATCTATATTTGTTTAAATCACAATTTATGGGTGTTAAAATATCACCTCTACCTTGAGCTATAGCCGGTTTATTAAGTAGGAAAAAACTAATGTCTGATCCTAAGCTGTCCGATATTTTTTTTAACGCATTTTCCGATAAAACGTGATCGAACAGTTCATTCAGCATTAACAATGTGTAAGCTGCATTACTGCTTCCGCCGCCCAATCCCGCTCCTATAGGAATATATTTTTCTATTGTTATGTCAACCTGCGGATTTATGCCTGATGATCTAAAAAATTCAAGAGCAGATAAATAGGACAAATTATTTTTATTATTAATATCACCAACGCTGCTCAATAAATTTATGCCGCCTCTGTTTTTTTTAATCTCTATATAGTCAAACAGATTAATTTTATGCATTAAGGAAAACAGGTTATGATAACCATCAGCTCTTTTTTTCAGTATATAAAGAAAAAGATTTACTTTAGCATAAGATTTTTTAATCAAAATATTGCGCCCAAGTCCTTTGCCAATTCCCTGACATCGTACTTTATCTTTTCCTCATCTATATTCTTAAACTCACTATGCTCCAATATGATCTTGCCGTTTATAATAACAGTATCAATATCACGCGAATTTAGAGAGTATAGAATATGCGAATATGGATTATATAGAGGCACAGCATTCAAAGAATCAACGCAGATCAACGCTAAGTCTGCCTTATATCCCTCTTTTATCTTCCCTGTGTTATCAAAAAGACTATGTGAATTTGTCCCTATTTCAAACATATCTTCTGCATTAGCCACATCAGGTTTCTTTAATAAAACCTTATTTGCAAGCGATGCAGCCTTTAGCTCCTGAACAATATCCAGGCTGTTATTGCTTGCAGAACCGTCTGTGCCTATTAAAACATTAATACCGTGTTTCATAATATCGGAAAGCGGCACTATACCGTTGCCGAGCTTCATATTGCTCTGAGGGTTTATTACTATACTGCTTTCATTTTGCTTTATCAAATCCATATCATTATCATTAATTTCCACACAATGAGCAAGGTATGTATTGTCATGCAGCAGCCCTGCATCTTTTAAGACTTCTATAGGCGTTTTCCCCTTGTTTTTCAAAACAATATCAATCTCATCTTTTGTTTCTGAGGCATGTGTCTGTACTATGCATTGATCGGCGGCATCTGCTATTTTTTTCAAACTCTCATTTGACAAAGTATATGTGGAATGCGGAGCAAAACTAACCTTAAGCATATCGCTCTCAAACTCTTTTTTCAGCGATTTGGTTTTAGATATGGCTTCATCTGCATTTCTGCAGCTTGGGGATTCAAAATCCACTATACCCTCGCCTATTACACCGCGCATTCCTATTTCGCAAGCAGCACGCGCTACCTCCTCTTCAAAAAAATACATATCCATAAAACATCCTATTCCGCCTCTTGCCATCTCAAGCATAGATAGTTTAGAACATTTATATACCATGTCCTTATTGACATATTTGGCTTCATTAGGAAAAATATATTCGTTCAGCCACCTCATCAAATTCAAATCATCCGCCAAACCTCTGAATAAACTCATTGCAAGATGCGTATGGGCATTGCATAATGAAGGAATGATTAGATGATCTTTGGCATCTATTGTATAGCAATCTCGGCACTCAATTTTCTTATCTATATTTTTTATAACGTTGTCTTGTAATAAAACATCATAAAAACCTTTTTTCTCAACTACATAGCCATTCTTTATTAATATCACTTATACCTCTATTTTCTTTAAAAATTTATCAATTAATAATGACAGTTTACTTGAAGCCTTTCCTGCTTCCTCTATAACTACGCGCTCAGGCGTTTTTACCATACAGTCGGGTTTATTTATATTTGTTATCACGGAAATTCCCACACAATCAACGTTCATATGATTAAGCGCTATAACTTCAGGAACAGTGGACATACCAACCGCATCCGCCCCTATAAGTGAAAGAAATCTCGTTTCTGCCGGTGTTTCCATAGACGGACCTGCTACCGAAATATATACACCCTCTTTTAAATCTATGCCGCTGCTTAATGCGGTTTTCTTTAATATATCATTATATTTTAATGAATAAGCTTCACTCATATCAGGGAATCTCTCTCCAAGCTCATCAATATTGTTGCCTTTTAGCGGATTTACACCCATCATATTTATATGATCACGTATCAGCATCAAATTTCCTATCTTAAAAGATGTATTTAAACCGCCGGCAGAATTTGTTAAAATTACAAGTTTCGCACCCAGCATACCAAGCAGACGTGCCAAGAAAACTACCTCTTGCATCGTATAAACTTCATAATAATGGAATCGTCCGTTGGCAATCGCCACCGTTCTTCTGCCGTCATCAAAAAAATCAAAATATCCTTTATGCGCTTTTGCTGTCGGCACGGGCATAGATTTAATATCTGAATAACGCATAGTTAATGTTTTCTTTGAATTTATATTAATTTTTATACCGGTGCCCGTAATAATGCCTATGTCTATATTCTTAACTTTTTTGTTAATCTCATCCTTCGCAGCTTTGAGTTTTCTCAACATAATACACCTCTAAAAATCATATTATCAAAATAAACGTTTTCTGTTTGAATTGTCAAGCAAGAAATATCTTGAAAACTTCCTTAAATATTATACAATACTAGGCAGTTTATGAGCAAGCTCAAACATTTAAGTTATAAAAGCAGAAGTATAAAATGTACAGAAAAGATAGCCTGTTATTTTGTTAAAAAGATAATCCGCGGAAAAAAAAAGGCTATTATTTTTTTAGAAGGTGAACTCGGTTCGGCAAAAACAACATTTGTTAGATTTTGCCTTGAATATCTTGGAACAGACAGTGATGAATTTGAAGGCAGTCCTACATTTACTATCATCAATGAATATGCAAACAATGTTTATCATATGGATTTATATAGAATAAAAAACAGTACTGAACTGTATGAATCGGGAATTATGGAATATTTATACAAACCCGGCATATTTTTTATAGAATGGCCTAATATTTTAAATATTGATGCAGATATAAAACTGCACTTCAGCATAATAGAAAATAGTGAAAGGAGAATAACAATAGATGAATGCCGAAACTGATATATACGGCATAATAGGCAATCCTGTAAAACATAGCTTTTCTCCTATACTGCATACGGAGATGTTTAAAAAATACCGTATCAACGCTGTATATGCATCTTTTGAATCCGACAACATCAAAAATGCGATAAACGGCTTGAGAGGACTGTCTATAAAAGGCGTAAACATCACACTGCCCTACAAAGAAAAGGCATTTCCATTAATTGACCGGGTTGACGAAGATTGCAGAATATTGAAGTCGGTAAATACAGTAAAAAATATTAATGGGAAATTATACGGATACAATACGGATTTTAAGGGATTTATGGAAG
>CAZOGA010000009.1:0-19060 GCA_964579095.1 uncultured Desulfurellales bacterium | reverse complement strand
TCACATCCCCTATGCTTGCACTGGCACTGATAATGCCGGAGTTGGTGAAAGTGTCTACTCCAGCCCAGAAATATGCACCGTAAATATCACCAACATCTGCCTTAGCACTACTGCCGCTAAGATTGCCCACATTCACAGAGGTCTGGATATTCCCATTGTTGGTGAAGCTACCTACAACATTGCCAAAGTAGGCACCGATAATCCCTCCAGCCATAGCTATAGAACCATCCCCGATGGTGTCTCCAGTTTGAGCACTTGCACTAATGTCTCCGGCATTGGTAAATGTGGCAACCTCACCCTCAACATACACCCCGAGTATATCTGACACACCCGTATTATCCGAAACAGCATCTCCCACCTCTCCAAGGGCGCTGATGCTTCCTGTGTCGGTGTTCTCGAAAAGGTTCAGTTCGTTATTGCTAAGAACACCCCATACATTCAAAACATTATCGTTATCCCCCTTTATATCTTGAGCACTGACAACCCCCGAATTGGTGTAGCTGGTGTCTCCAGAAGGAATTGAATACCCTACAGTTACTGAACCAGCATTGGCATAAATCACCGACCCTAAGCCAAAAACAAACAAAAAGGTTATAATATATAAGAAAAATACCCATCCCTTAAATCCTTTCATCATCCACCTCCTATTTTTTTCTATTTTTTCTAATCTCTCTCGACCTTATCTTCTTCCACTTCTCAAACTGCTCAGGTGTAAGAACCCCGTTGATCTTCTCTGCTGTCTCTATTTCGGCTATGGCCACCTCGGCCCTAATCCCATAAGCCTCCTTTATGTTCTTTCCCACCTTCTTCAGATCCAGACTCCCCTGGTTCTTCGCCCCCTCTTTGTTTTGTATTCAAAAACTTATCTTTCTTGCTATACTTTTATCTCTATACTGCCCCCTTATGTCAAGATAAAAATCTCATCTTCTTAATTCCTTTTTCCTAATCTTTAAGTTTTACTTTCACACCTCCATCAATAAAATACTAATCAATTTAGGCTGCTTTCTTCAATTCTTGTTTATAAAACTCCTATGAAGATGTATGAGCAATATATCAAGAGAGCTGCCTGATGGAGATTAAGAAAGAGAAACTAAGTCTGATGAAAAGGAGGGAATAAGAAATTAGAAAAAGTTGTATTGACAAACGGGGGCAGTATAAATGTAAACAAATTTTAAAACATTTAAGAAAGACAAAAAGAAGAATATTCAAAAATCTGTCTTAAAACGTGCATTATAATACAAAGTGAGTTATAAGTTTGACGCTAAAATAATATTTTGGTAAATTACTGCTTATGAAACATTTTTTTATTGCCGGACCCTGCGTTATAGAATCGGAGAAAGCAGTTTTAGAAATTGCCGAAGCTTTAAGCAAAATAAGGGACAAATTTTCCATAAATATAATATTTAAAGCATCATTCGACAAAGCCAATAGAACATCAATTGATTCTTTTAGAGGCTTGGGCATAGATGAGGGATTAAGAATCTTATCCGAAGTGAAGGAACAGTTTGGTTTTGAGGTAATTACTGATATACATACAGCAGATCAGGCTGAAATTGTTAAAAGCGTTGTTGACATGATACAAATTCCTGCATTTTTGTGCAGGCAGACAGATATTGTTGTGGCTGCCGCTAAAACCGGTAAAACCGTAAATATAAAAAAAGGCCAGTTTATGGCGCCGTGGGATATGAAACATATTGTTAAAAAAGCTGAATCTGCCGGCAGCAGGAAGATTATGCTGACAGAACGCGGCTCAAGTTTCGGCTACAACAATCTTGTTGTAGATTTTAGGAGCATGCTTATTATGAAAAAATTCGGATATCCTGTGATCTATGATGTGACGCATTCTATGCAGCTTCCCAGTGCAGGGGGCACATCCGGAGGAACACCTGAATATGCAAAATATTTGGCATATGCAGCAGCAAGCATCGGGGTAGACGGTTTATTCTGCGAGGTTCACACAAATCCCAAAGAGGCGCTTTCCGATGCTTCTACTATGCTTGATTTAAAAGAATTCGAATCTATTATACCCATAATATTGCGTCATTGGGAAATATACGACAATTATGAAAATAATTCATAAATATATACTGATCAATTTTATAAAAGTTTTTATTTTCTCATTAATTTTCGGTGTACTTCTCTTTTATCTTGCGGATTTTTTTGGATCTATTTCTACAGTCATGCAGAATTTTGTCAGCATATCATCCATAATAAAATACTATATATATTATACGCCTGTTATCATTTATTGGAGTCTTCCAGTTATCCTTGCGCTGTCAAGTCTTATTACTTTGGGATTTTTGTCTATGAGAAATGAGACTATAGTTATGCGCTCAAGCGGCATTAACATATTCAAAATTTCCATCTCCATAACGATTTTTTCCATTTTTGCAGCTCTTTTTATGTTTGCATCGGATGAATTTATTATCAATAAGGCTGCAAATAAAGCTGCGTATATCAAAAAATTTCAAATAGATAAAGATTACGGATCTGTCTGGTCAAAAAAAGGACAGTTTTTTATAAATATATCGCGTTTATATAAGGATAAAGCAAAAAATATCAAAATATATAAAATTTCTAAAAATGATAAAATCGTTAAAGTGATATCTGCCGAAGGGGGAAGCATAGAAAAAGATAAACTTATTCTGCATAACGTTAATGAGATAGATTTGACCGGAATGTTTGCTGAAGTATATAAAACAGATCTTGTTTTGAACATCAAGTTAAAACCTGAAGATTTTGCGTCATCGCAGAAAGAACTGTCGATGCCGTCTTTCAGCAAACTTGTAAAAGATATGAAAGCATACCCCGGGGAATCTTATTATTACCAGGCATCTATAATATTTAAGCTGATGTATCCGCTTTCATCTGTTATTTTAACCATAGTTTCTTTAATCTTTGTTCTTAAAATAACGCCGAGAAAGAGTGATTTTATAAAAAATGTATTTCTCGGAGGGCTGACATTCATAACTTACTTAGGCATACTTGTTGTGTTGACATCTATGGGCAAAGCAGATATTATGCCGCCGGTTATATCTATATTGATTTTTGTCCTTTTGAGTATAATCATTACGCTGTATAATATAATTAAATTAGGTGTGTAGGTGAATTTATGGAAAATGAAAAAAAAGTTGTATATCTTATATCCGACGGCACCGGTGAAACAGTGTCCAAGATAGTCAGGGCATTTCTTGTTCAATTTGTGAATGCACATATTGAAAGAAGAAAATTTACACGAATTGTGACAAAAGATAAGGTGGATGCCGTGTTAAAAGAAGCATTAAAAGAACATCCGCTTGTGATAAGCACTATTGCGCAAAGTGATATAAGAAGCTACGCGCTGGAGAAATTTAAAGAAAATAACATAGAAATTGTAGATATATTTGAATACTTTACAAAAAAATTTGAGAAATTTTTAGGACAGAAAGCCATCAATAAATCAGGATTACTGCATAGAATCAGTGATGAATATTTTGATAAGATAAAAGCTATAGAATATACAGTAGGTCATGATGACAATAGAAGTTCTAAAAATTTGGAAGAGGCTGATGTAATATTAATCGGTTTATCGAGAACAAGCAAAACGCCATTGAGCGTTTATCTGGCGCAGGAGGGATACAAAGTTGCGAACTTTGCTTTGGTAAAAGGAGAGAAACTGCCCGATGCTTTGAAAAATGTAGATCAGAAAAAAATTGTAGGTTTAAAAATAGATCCTATGAGGCTTTATGAGATAAGGCAGCAGAGGGCAAAAAAATTAGGCATAAAGGGCGGCAATTATGCATCATTGGGGAAAATATATGAAGAGACAGAATATGCTCAAAATTTGTTCAGAAAACATCGCGAATGGTATATAATAGATGTTACAAATAAGTCTGTTGAGGAATCAGCAAGCGATATTGTAGCGAATGTTTTTAGAAAAAAGCTTTAGATTGATTTGTTCTGTATAAGTAGTATAATTATTATTAATAACTCTTTTAGGAGGTTTTTATGTCTGTAGGGGAGATTTCACTTGCTGTTATAGCAGGCGTGTATTTGATCTTAGCGATTGCAGCTGTTTTTCTGCTTGTTATAGTTGTAAGGCTGTATTCAGATTTAAAAGGAAGGATGGACGAGTTAAAGAAAGAAGTTGAATCGTATGCTAATAACTCCAAAGATATAATTTACAAAACACAGCAGATAATGGATGTTGCCAAATCTATATCTGAAGATGCCAAAGGCGTTAGTCAAAAAGCAAAGGATACTGCAGTTGATATTCTGGATACTACAAAAGATACAACAGATAAAATAGCCAATCTTGCGTCCGAAACTCAAGATAAGACCAAGAAACACATAAATTATCTCTTTGATAGAGTAGGGACAATAGAGGAAAAATTGGACATTATATATGTATTTTTGACGGGAGTTACTTCATTAACTTCAAAATTTACCAAAAAGGGGGACAGATGAGTAGAAGTACATTTTTTTTAGGAATCGGCATAGCATCTTCTGTTATTATGGGTATAGCAATAGCAAAATTTCTGCAGAGTGAAAAGTCAGAGGGTATAAAAAATGCTATATCGGATTTTACGGATGAGAAAAAGAAATCACTAATTGAGCAAAGGGGATTATTAGAGGAAAAGATGACTGACCTTGCGACAAGAATATCCGATAACTCGAAGCAGCTTGTTGACAAAGGATTGGATTATGCTCAGGATAAAAAGAATAAAATAATAGAAAGCATTGATGAAGCCAAGAAGGCTATGCAGGAAGAAAAAGAGAGATTAAAGGAAATTCGCGCGAGATTGCAGGAAGGTGAAGACGAAGAGGTAATATAGTTGAAAATAGATTATACCTCCGGTTTATTAGAATATGTGATTTTTATTGTTTTTGTAATCGGGGGTATATATCTTCTGTTTTTTAAGCTTACATTCGTAACTATAATAGTGGGTATATCGTATCTGATTGCCGAAGCTTCATACCCGGCCGTGAGATTTTTTAGAATGTTCGGCATCCCGATTTGGGTTTCAGGCCTTTTTATTGTTGCACTGTTTGTTGTGATTGTCGGTTTATTTATTATTTATACGATACCGCCGCTTGTGAATCAGATCGTTGAACTTGAAAAGCAGATGCCTTTTTTAATAGACCATATGCATCAATATATAAATACTGTCTATTTTTATATAGGTAAATATTTGGGGTATAAAGGCAATCTCGATTACTTTACAAACAGTCTTTTAATTCCGATAAAATCTCACCTTGCATCTTTCGCAGTTACATCCGTATTAGGTGTTATTAAAGGTATTTCAGCTGCAGTGGCTTTTGTTTTAATACCTCTTATTGCATATCTTATGATTGTATATAAAACAAATTATCGGGACAGCATACGAAAGATTATTTTAAACATACTGGGCGACGATTATCTAACAGTATTCAGCAGTATACACGACGTAATTTTGGGATACATAAAAGGCTTAATGACACTGATGGTTATCGTGTTTTTACTGACTTTTATAGGATTTTATTTAATTGGCATTAAATATGCACTGCTGTTTGCTGTATTCAGCGGAATTTCTTATATTATTCCTTATATAGGCGCATTTTTAAGTATGATTCCGCCGATTATAGTTGCGCTTGTGGTGCATAAAAGTTTGATTATGGCGGTTGAGATTACTGTTGTATTTCTGATAATACATTTTATATGCGGAAATGTTATTGCGCCTTTTGTGTATTCAAGGCAGCTGAAAATGAATGCCCTTGCGGTGCTGCTTGCCATATTGTTTTTTGGAGAGCTGCTCGGCATATGGGGCGTAGTACTATCCGTTCCGCTTTTGGGTATTCTGATGATAAGCTATGATAAGCTTGCGCCCATTTTGTCTGAGAGGAGGGGAAATTGATAACATATAAAGAATCCGGTGTTGATATTGATAAAGGCAATAGATTTGTTCGGGCAATTGGGAAGTTTACGTCTAAGCTTCCTAAGAGCAATATTCTATCATCGATAGGTTCATTCAGCGCCTTGTATTCGCTTAAATCGTTTGGCTGTGATATTGTCTTGTCAGCGGCAACAGACGGCGTGGGAACAAAACTTAAAATTGCTGAGATGGCAGGAAAACATGACAGCATAGGCATAGATCTTGTTGCTATGAATGTTAATGATATAATTACAAACGGCTCGGCCCCTGCGTTTTTTTTAGATTATATATCCTACAGTGAATTGGAAGACAACGTGCTGACAGATATAATAAAGGGTATAACAGACGGGCTTAATATGAGCAAATGCGCTTTAATAGGCGGCGAAACCGCGCAGATGCCGCAGTCTTATATAAAAGGTGAATACGACTTGGCAGGTTTTTGCGTAGGAATTGCAAAGAGCAGTGAAATCCTGCAGTGCTCACCGAACAGTGACGACATAATTATAGGGATAAGTTCATCGGGATTTCATTCAAATGGATATTCGCTTTTGAGAAAGTTATTTTTTGATGTCGGAGGCTATAAAATAGATTCTGTAATTAATGGAAAACCTCTATCCGAAATACTGCTTAAACCTACATATATTTATGTTAGGGTGTTTAATGCCATAAAACAGTATGTTCATGCGGCTGTGCATATAACAGGGGGAGGATTTTACGAAAATATGCCTCGCGTTTTGAAAGATAATCAACGTATCATAATAGAAAAATCTCGTTTACCTAAGCCTGATGAATTTGCATTAGTGCAGGATATCGGCAATTTGTCTGACTATGAAATGTATAAAACATTCAATATGGGCATAGGTTTTGCCGTGTTCATAAGCAGAGAAAATAAGGATGATGTTATGCGCATAATAGAAAGTCATGGTTTCAGCGCTTATGAAATAGGAAGTGTAATAAAAGGTTCAAAGGGGTTGGAAATTGTATAGATTAGGAGTGCTGATATCCGGCAGGGGATCAAATTTTAGGTCAATAGAAGAACATATAAAATCCGGATATATTAAAAATGCAGAAGTAGCGGTTGTTATAAGCAACAAAGAAAATGCCGAGGGTCTTAAAATAGCGAAAAAAAACAGTATAGCTGCCATTTTTGCAGATCCCAAGGGTTTGGCAAAAGAAGATTATGATAAGAATATCATAAAAGTACTCAACGAATACAATGTGAATTTTGTTATTTTGGCCGGTTTTATGAGAATTCTTTCCGGATGTTTTATAGACGCATTTAAAAATAGAATACTTAATATTCATCCGGCACTGCTGCCGTCGTTTAAAGGCCTGCATGCCCAAAAGCAGGCGATTGAAGCAGGTGTCAAATTTTCCGGAGCCACGGTGCATTTTGTTACGAAAAATTTGGACAACGGGCCCATTATTGTGCAATCGGTTGTTCCTGTTTTTGACAATGATGATGAGGACATGTTATCGAATAGAATCCTAAAAACTGAACATAAGATATATCCGTTTGCCGTAAAGCTTTTGGCGGACGATAAATTAAAATTGAAAAATAATAGAGTAAATATTAAAGATTGCAATACGATAGATGAAAATTTTTACACAATTAATCCTAAAGAGGGATGAATTAGCAAGGAGGATTGGATGGAATATGAAACCGTAATCGGTTTGGAAGTTCACACTCAGCTTTTGACACAAACTAAAATATTTTGTTCATGCTCAACAGATTTCGGGGCAGCACCAAATACACATGTGTGTCCTGTGTGCCTCGGCATGCCCGGCGTTTTGCCTGTGCTAAATAAACAGGTTGTAGAATATGCGATAAAGTTGGCTTTGGCTCTAAACGGCAATATCAACAAATACTCGCGTTTTGCAAGAAAAAATTATTTTTATCCTGATCTTCCCAAGGGATATCAGATTTCCCAATATGAGCTGCCGATTGTAACAGGCGGATATGTTGATGCATATATTGACGGGGAATTTAAAAAAATACAGATTGAGCGCATACATATGGAGGAAGATGCCGGAAAAACCATACACAAATCAGATGGCAGTTATGTTGATTTAAATAGGGCCGGAGTGCCGCTTTTGGAAATAGTCTCCCTGCCTGTAATGCATTCGCCTGCTGAAGCGGTGGCGTATTTAAAATCTCTTAAGAATACAGTTAGATACTTAGGCATATGTGATGGTAATATGGAAGAGGGATCGTTGCGTTGTGATGCCAATATATCTATAAGGCCGGTGGGCGAGAAAAAATTGGGCACAAAAACTGAAATTAAAAATATGAACTCATTCAAACATATAGAGAAGGCCTTGGAATATGAGATAGAAAGGCAGAAAGCTGTGCTGGATGACGGGGAAGAGGTTGTGCAGCAAACGAGGCTGTGGGATGAGAAAAACAGCATAACGAAGGCCATGAGAAGCAAGGAGGAGGCAAATGAATATAGATATTTTCCTGATCCTGATCTCGTGCCTCTGCTCGTAGATGATGAGTGGATTAAAAGAGTAAAGGCCACGCTGCCTGAGCTGCCGAAGGAAAAATTTAAGCGATTTGTTAAAGATTATAAGTTGAAGGAAGAAGATGCTAAAGTTTTGACAGACGAGAAGAAATTGGCTGATTATTTTGAAGAGGCGTCGAATGGATATAAAAATCCGCAAACTGTAGCAAATTGGATATTAAGCGAACTGCTGGGTTTGCTGAATAAGGAAAACAGAGCAATCCAAGATGTGCTTATTGCGCCAAAGGACCTTCAAGATTTATTAAAACTTATAGATAATAAAACTATAAGCGGCAAGATGGCAAAGGGCGCTTTTGCCAAGATGTATAAAACCGGCAGAAAAGCGGAAGCTATTGTTAAAGAAGATGGACTTGTGCAGATAACAGATGAATCGGAAATTGAAAAAATTATTGATAATATAATAGCAAATAATGAAAAAGCTGTACAGCAATACAAAAGTGGCAAGAAAAATACTGTAGGCTTTTTTGTGGGACAGGTTATGAGGGCGACAAAAGGCAAGGCTAATCCTCAGATAGTAAATAAAATATTGATAAAAAAATTAGAGGAGTAGGAATGAGGTATGTTATAAGAAACGCATATGCCATAGCTCCATCAGCAAACTTTGAGGGTTTTGCAGATATATCTATTAGTGACGGACGTATTGAACTTGTGGGCAATGTGAACGGTGTAAGTATAGATTCTGAATTTGACGCAACAGGTTTGATAGCCGCACCCGGATTTGTGGATCTGCATTCTCATCTGAGAGATCCCGGATTTACAAAAAAAGAAACAATAGAAACGGGGCTGAACGCAGCGGCTAAGGGCGGTTTTACATCTGTTTGCTGTATGCCCAATACAAATCCCGTAATAGACAATGTGCAGACGGTAGAATATATCAGGAACAGAGCAAAAAAACTGGATATTTGTGATCTATATCCGATAGGCTCAATAAGCAAAAATGAAGACGGGGAACAACTGAGCGATATGATGTCCTTAAAGCGAGCCGGATGTGTTGCGTTTAGCGATGACGGCAAACCCGTTATGAATGCTGCACTGCTCAAAAAGGCGCTTGTTTACTCTGAAGATTTGAATGTTCCTATGACTTTGCATGAAGAAGATGTTACTTTAAGTGCAGGCGGCGTTGTGAATGAAGGTGAAGCGGCGTTCAGACTGGGATTGGGCGGAATACCGAACATTTCTGAATCCAGCATTATAGCGCGGGATGCAGAGATACTGAAAAGCACGAAAGGCAGACTGCATATATGTCATGTAAGCACTAAGGAATCCATTGAAGTTTTACAAAAGGCAAAATTAGAAACAGATAATTTGACATTTGAGGTAACACCACACCATATATCTCTTACAGACAATGAAATAGAAGGCTATAATACCTTTGCAAAGGTTAATCCGCCATTGGGCAGTAAAGATGACGTTGCGGCGCTGCATCATGCACTGCGCACCGGAATAGTTGATGCAATAGCCACAGATCATGCGCCTCATGAGGAGATTTCCAAAATGACAACAATGCAGAAGGCATCATTTGGCATAAGCGGGTTTGAAACAGCATTTGCGGTCGTAAATACATATCTTGTTAAGCAGAACGTTATTTCCCTATTTGATGCTATAAACTTAATGACCTATAAACCTGCCTCAATATTTCATTTAAATGCCGGAACATTAAATGAGGGTGCATGGGCCAATATAGTATTGCTGGATATGGAAAAAGAGTGGGTTGTTAACAGGTTTGATTTTGTATCAAAAGGAAAAAACACACCTTTTCACTCCAAAAAGTTAATCGGTAATGTTAAAAAAACGTTTTATAAGGGACAAATAGTATATGGGAGCTGAACATGGCTTTATTTGGAAAAAGAAAGAAGTCTGACGAAGAAAACAAATGGATTAAATGCAAGAAATGCGGCAGTACATCGTATATTGAGGATTTGACCGATAATTATTGGATATGTCCTAATTGCGGAAATTATTTCAGAATATCGGCAAAGAATAGGATTAGTATAACAGCTGATGAAAACAGTTTTAAAGAATTTGATAAAAAAATCGCAACAAAAGATCCGTTAAACTTCAAGGATTTAAAACCGTATAAAGACAGATTGAAAGATGCCGTTAAAAAAACTCAGAACAAGGAAGCCGTAATAAACGGTGTATGTACTATTGATGGTGAACCCTGCGTTCTGAGTGTTATGGATTTTTCATTTCTCGGCGGTTCTATGGGCTATGCTACAGGAGAAAAGCTTATACGTGCCGTAGAAAAAGCGATGAGGATGAAGATAGGACTTGTTATAATTAGTGCCTCCGGCGGCGCGAGAATGCAGGAAGGCATTTTATCGCTTATGCAGATGGAGCGTATATCTGCGGCGTTGTATAAATTAGCTGAAAAGCATCTGCCCTATATCTCTGTTTTGACAGATCCGACCACAGGCGGTGTAGCAGCCAGCTTTTCTATGCTGGGTGATGTTAATATAGCCGAACCGAATGCCTTAATAGGGTTCGCAGGACCCAGGGTTATTGAACAGACAATAGGACGCGGGCTTCCGGAAGGATTTCAAAGATCTGAGTTCCTGCTTGAGAAGGGCATAATAGATTTAATTGCAGAAAGAAAGGAACTGCCTAAAACTATAGGCAATTTTATGAGGTACTTCGGAGAATATACAAAAAAATGATTAGGCCTGTGGTTCTTGTGATAACAGATGGAATAGGCTATAGGGAAGATGCTGATGGCAACGCTTTTGCGCAGGCAGAAAAACCTGAATGGGAACGTATTTTAACAAGACATCCTCATACATTTCTGAATGCAAGCGGATTATCTGTGGGCTTGCCTGAAAATCAGATGGGAAACTCGGAAGTTGGCCATCTCACAATCGGATCAGGGCGTATAATATATCAAGATCTTGTGAAGATAAATAAATCCATAGAAAACGGATCGTTTTTTAAAAATAGAGTGTTAAAAGAGGCAATGCACAACGCAAAAGGTAAAAAACTGCATCTCATAGGATTACTGTCTGACGGCGGTGTGCACAGCCACATAAATCACTTGAAGGCTTTGATTGAGTTTGCAAAGAAGGAAAATGTCAAAGATGTTTGTATCCATGCATTTTTGGACGGAAGGGATACTCCGCCTGCATCCGGAATAAACTATTTGAAAGAAATAGATGATTTTATAAAAGATGAAAGATTGGGTAAAATAAGCACAATTATCGGAAGATTTTATGCTATGGATAGAGATAAGAGGTGGGACAGAATAAAAATTGCATACGATATGCTTACCTCAGGAATAGGAAATAGGATCGACAGTTATACAGATGTCAATATGTTTTATAAAAAGGGCATAACAGATGAGTTTATGGAGCCTTTAATTGTAGACGGCAAATGTTTAATTGAAGATGGCGATTCCGTAATTTTTTACAACTTCAGGTCGGATAGGGCAAGAGAGATTACCTCTGTTTTTACAGATAACAGTTTTAGTGTTTTTGAAAGAAAGTGGGCAAATATTCATTTTTCCACTTTCACGAAGTATTCGGATAAATTTCAACTGCCGGTGGCTTTTGAGAAAGATGAGATTAATAATGTGCTATCTGAGGTGCTGAGCAAAAAAGGATTAAGACAGTTACATATTGCAGAGACGGAGAAGTATGCGCATGTGACATTTTTCTTTAACGGCGGCAGGGAAGAACCCTTTCAAGGGGAAGATAGGGTGATTGTTCCGTCTCCCAAGGTTGATACATACGATAAAACGCCGGAAATGAGCGCGCATAAAATAACGGATCGTGTCCTGCGGGA
This sequence comes from uncultured Desulfurellales bacterium, assembly GCA_964579095.1. Taxonomy (GTDB): domain Bacteria; phylum Campylobacterota_A; class Desulfurellia; order Desulfurellales; family Hippeaceae; genus CAJXLZ01. The sequence continues at coordinate 6,870 of CAZOGA010000009.1, read as the reverse complement.
GCTTAAAGAAGATAAATATGATTTTATAGTTATTAACTATGCAAATTGCGATATGGTCGGGCACACTGCTGTTAAAGATGCCTGTATAAAGGCAGTTGAATGCGTAGACAGCTGCTTGGGCAGACTGTATGATTCCATTATGGATAAAAACGGCGTTATGATTATAACGGCGGATCACGGCAATATAGAACAAATAGAGGATGACAGCGGCAATCCTGTTACTGCGCATACAACCAATCCTGTATATTGCATAGTTGCAGGCGGCGGTATTAAAAAGATACACTCCGGAGGGTTAAGAGATATTGCACCTACCATTCTTAATGTTATGGACATAGCTCCACCCCCTGAAATGACGGGCAGCACTTTGATAGATGGATGATGAGTATAAGATAGATGAGATACATAACACATACGCTATAAACAGATGGGCGCCGCATATGCAGGGTGTGCTGAAACAGAAGCGGGTCAAAAAAGAGAAAGAGTTTAAAAGACAGAAAAATTTTAAGGATAAATTCTCAAAAAAATTTAATATAGATAGAAATAAATTTATTGTTAATGTTGTTAAAATCAACGATGAGTGGTATGTAGAAATTATGAATAAGATAACAAAACATAGAGTTTATCACCATTTTGACGTTATGTGTAATTTACTGGATGACGCTTGTAGATTGCCGGATACATTGGGTTCCAATATAGATGAGGAGGTGTAGTTATGCAGAAAGTGCTTATAACAAGGAAAATACCGAAAAACGGCATAGAGATACTCAATCAATATTTTGATGTGGACATTAATGAGGAAAATAGAGATCTAACATACAATGAGATAAATAAAAGAGCAAAGGGATGTTTCGGAATTATATCTATGGTTTCCGATAACATAGATAAAAAGCTTATGGATAGTGCGGAAGTTTTGAAAATTATAGCCAACTACGGTGTTGGATTTAATAATATAGATATAAGATGTGCAACATCAAAGGGTATTTTTGTGACTAATACGCCTGATGTATTAACTCAAAGCACAGCTGAGCTCGGATGGTCGCTGATTATGGCGGCATCAAGAAGGATATCTGAAGCGGATTCGTTTGTTAAAAAAGGACAATTTAATGGTTTTGCGCCAACCTTAATGTTGGGAAAGGAGCTCTACGGTGCAAAATTAGGTATTATAGGTATGGGCAGAATAGGTTCAACTATTGCGCGTATTGCGAGATACGGTTTCAATATGGATGTTGCATACTGTAATCGTTCGAAAAGTAGATCCGAAAATATAGTAGATGCCGAAAAAACAGAGCTTGATCAGCTTTTAAAAACGAGTGATGTAATAGTTGTTACATGTTCTTTAAATGAAGACAGCAGGTATTTGATAAACTATGACGAATTCAAACTTATGAAAAAAAATGCCGTTTTTGTTAATATATCGCGTGGAGCGGTCGTGAACACAAAAGCTTTGATAAAAGCCGTAAAAAATAATATGATATTTTCATGCGGACTTGATGTATATGAAGATGAGCCCCGCATTGATGAGGATCTATTGAAAATGCCCAACTGCACACTTTTGCCGCATATAGGCAGCGCCACGTATTCGGCAAGGGAAAAGATGGCAGAAATTGTTGCAAATAATGTTGTATCGGTATATAAGGGCAAGCGGCCGGATAATTTGCTGAATGAGGAAGCGTATGATGTGTAAAAAGATAAAAGTTTACGGCATTGTACAGGGTGTAGGATACAGGTTTTGGTCAAAAAGGCTTGCTACATCGCTGAATGTTGCAGGATATGTAAGGAATATGCCGGACGGCAGCGTGGAATTGGTTGTGTGCGGGAGTGAAAATTTGTTGACTGTTATGTTTAATGCGTGTAAAAAAGGTCCTGCGCAATCTGTTGTAAAATATGTTCTTGAAGAGAATATAGAGTTTGATACGAATGGGGAGTTTAAAATATGGGTATAGAAAACGGGGTTGTGGACATAGATACCTTAATAGAAGAAGGAATAGAAAATTTTATAAATGATAGATTTTATGCAGCGAAAAGCTACTTTATGATAACGTTAGCAAAAGATGTGAATAATAAAATAGCAAAATTTGGTATGATATGTATGGACGCCATAGAAGACGGATTTTATTATGCACAGGAACTGTTTAAATTATTTATATTTGAGACCGACGAGAAGCAAGATCTTATTATGGAATCTTTTTTGGAATACAACAGCGGAAATACTGACAATGAAATGGCTGAATATATAGCTATGCTAATGCCTCAGGAAGAGGATGATAATTTCTTTGCAAACGCATATCTGAATGCAGGAGAGGTGTCTTTGGCAAAAGCCGAGCTTGAAGCATCTTTGAATTATAATCCTGATTCTGCTGATAATCAATTGCTGCTGGGCAGGATATATGAGAAACTGGGTGATTTTGATAAGGCTATAGACAGATTGGCAAAAGCCGCTGCTATAAAGCCGTTTGATAAAAATATATATAGCCAGCTCATAGAGCTTGTTAAAAAGAAAGATGGGTAATAGTGTTTTAGAGGCTGTAAAAAATTCAGTCAAAATAGAGGGCGATGAGTTGTATCGTCTGTACAACAGAGTGAATGATAGTTTTGTGAAAGCAATAGATATTATATACAACTGCAGGGGCAGGGTAATATTTTCAGGCATCGGGAAATCCGGGCTAATAGCAAAAAAAATTGCATCTACGCTGTCAAGTATAGGTGTTCCGTCATTATTTGTTCATCCTACAGATGCGGCACATGGAGATTTGGGCATGATAACGTCTGATGATGCTGCTGTTGTGCTCTCCAATTCCGGAACAACTCAAGAGGTAATTTTTCTGTTTCCTATATTGAAAAGATTCGGTGTTCCTATTATCGCAATACTGGGAAATACAAATTCTGAACTTGCGAAAAGAAGTGATATTGTATTGGATGCAAGTATAAATAAAGAGGCATCAGCCATTAGCTTAGTGCCTATGTCATCTACAACGGTTGCGCTTGCAATAGGCGATGCACTTGCCGCCGGTTTGATTGTTAAAAGAAATTTTAAAGAGGATGATTTTGCCATGCTGCATCCGGGGGGAGCAATAGGCAAGAAACTTATAATGAGGGTATCGGACTTGATGCATACAGATGATGAGATACCCAGAGTTGCACTCGACACAACATTGGAAAACTGTATATATGAAATGTCATCGAAGAGGCTTGGCATGACTATTGTTGTCGACAATAACAGGAATGTTAAGGGCATAGTAACAGATGGTGATTTGAGAAGAGCAATGGAGAAATATAAACAGAATATGTTCAATATTAGTGTAGAGAATATTATGAACACAAGTCCTAAAACGGTACACAAAGATGCGCTCGCAGTAAAAGCGGCAGGTATTATGGAGAAATTTTCCATAACAAGTCTTGTTGTGGAAAACAGCAAAGGTATGGCTGAGGGAATAATACATCTGCATGATATTTTAAAAGCGGGTATTTTATGAATATTAAAGCAATTATAATGGATGTAGACGGCGTTTTGACAGATGGAAGAATTATTGTTGATGATAATGGCATAGAACATAAATTTTTTGACGTAAAAGACGGTCATATCATACATATAACATTGAATCTTGGTATTAAGATTGCCTGGATTTCAGGCAGATATTCAAAGGCAACGCAGGTTAGGGCGGATGCTTTAAAGATACCCTTAGTGCTGCAGAATCAGCATAAAAAAATATCCTCTTTGGAGTATGTAAAAAATGCATTTGATGTTAAGTATGAGAATATTGCGTATTTCGGAGATGATTTAATAGATATACCTCCTATGATAGTGTCCGCTTTTTCTGCAGCTCCCTATGATGCAGTGGATGATGTTAAGAAAGTTGCTGATTATGTTTCCGCTGAAAAAGGCGGTAGAGGTTTTGTCAGAGATGCTGTAGAATATATTTTAAAAAAAATGAATTTATGGGATGGTGTGCTGGCAAAATATTTATTGTCTGAAAGCCGCATATGAAAATTTCGGAAAATCTGCCGCAATTTTTGAAAAGCATAAGCATATTGCTTCTATTTATTTTAACACTATTTTTATTTATAGGCGTAGTAAACAAAAATTTAACTGTGGAAAATCCCGTTAAGAAGGTTTCCATTAAAAGCTCCGCAGATAAACTAAATATTAAACGTATACTGCATAAGGGCGGGTATTACAGAATAGTTGCCGAGCATATGAAAAAACTTCTTGATGATACGACACTTTTAAAAGATGTTCAACTTTGGTATATTGATAAAAGCAGCAAGATGATTTACATCAAAGCGGATGAGGCAAAAATAGATAAATTCAATAATGTGACTTTAAACGGTAATATTATGGCAAAAAAGGGGGATTTTAAGGTGTATACAGATAAAGCATTTTGGAACAATAAATCTTCGATTCTAAGTTCCGATTCTAATGTTAGAGGCGAAAACAGAAAGGACAGGATGCGCGGCAACGGTTTTAAATATTTTAAAAAAACAGATGAACTTGATATGAATGAAGTGAATATATGGATAAAATAAAAACATTGCGTGTGGCTTCTGACAAATCTATCTCACACAGAGCAGTTATTTTGTCATCTATTGCCCAAAGAAAGGTTACGATTAATAATTATTTGTTTGCAGAAGATACGCTTAACACGATTAAGGCATTTAAGAAACTTGGAGTTGACATAACAATAAAAAAACAATCTGTATTAATAAATCCAAAAGGTAAATATTCATTAATAGAACCGGACAATGTGATAGATATGGGAAATTCCGGTACAGGGATAAGATTAATTACAGGCATATTATCGGGAACTGATTTTTTCAGCGTATTAACAGGTGATGATTCTTTGCGGAAAAGACCTATGATGAGGATAATAGACCCCCTTAAAAAGATGGGATCTGAAATTATTTCACGCAAAGGCGGTTATGCTCCTCTTTGTATAAAAGGCAATTCCTGTTTAAAGGATATCAACTATAAATCGCCTATAGCAAGCGCCCAGGTGAAATCTGCCATACTGTTTTCCGGTTTATATTCAAAGAACTGTGTTTGCGTGGAAGAGCCTGTAAAATCTCGTGATCATACTGAAAATATGCTGAAAAGTTTCGGTGTGGATATTGATGTTGCTCAAAATAGGGTCTGTTTGGGCAGCAATAGAACGTTGACAGGCGGATTTGAATTGAATGTGCCTGCCGATATATCCTCAGCTGCTTTTTTTATGGTTTTGGCAGCACTGAAGGAAAACAGTGAGGTTATTTTTAAAGATGTGATTTTAAACAAAACACGTTCCGGCATACTGGATGTTTTTAGAATATGCGGCGTCAACTTTGAGATAATAGATGAAAAAACGGTGTTCGGCGAGAAGATAGGTGATATATATGTCAAATATACCAAAGAGTTAAAACCGTTTACAATTGATGGCTCCATTTTGCCCCGCTTATTAGATGAAATTCCTATTTTATCTATTTTAGCGCTATTTTGTGACGGCGTCAGCGAAATTAGAGATGCAGAAGAATTGAGAGTTAAAGAGAGCGACAGAATTAGCGCAGTTTGTGAAAATCTGCAGGCTGTGGGAGCCGATTTTGAAGAATTCAAGGATGGAATGCGAATAAAAGGCAATGTGAAACTTCACGATGGGTCTGTAGCAACACACAATGATCATCGTATAGCAATGAGCTTTTCCATACTTAAAGCACTCTTAAATCTGAATCTTAAAATCGACAGCACTAAATATATAAAGACATCATATCCGAATTTTTTTGAACATTTAGATTATATGATGATGTAATAGTTTATGCATATTGAATATACTTGCCTTGGAATAAGCAAAGTGAGTTATTAACAAAGGAGATCAACAATAAAAACCAAACATAAAGGACTGCTGGAAATGTTTTCCGCTGCATTTATATGGGGCTCAATACCTCTATTTTCTATTTGGTGCAGTTTGCCGTCCCCGGTTTTTGTTTTTTTCAGAGTATTTTTTGCTTTTCCTTTTGTATTTCTGCTTTCTCTAAAAAAACTTGGAGCAAAAGAACTATTTTCCATAAAACCGCTTATGCCTCTTTTATTGTCCGGCATTTTGCTATCTTTAAACTGGATATTTTTCTTTTGGGCCATTCAGCTCACAGACATTGCAAATGCTGTGATACTTTACTATTTTGGACCTGTATTTACCATTATTCTTGCAGCGATTTTTCTTAAGGAACCGTTAAGTAAAACGCTTATTATTTCAATAATTATAGCATTTTCAGGCGCTTTTTTAACTTTTGCGCCAAGTGCATCAACAAACAGCTCCGCATTTGGTCTTATTGCAGCACTGATTTCAGGCTTGTTTTACGGGATGCTGGGATTTGTGTCAAAAATATCTACAAAACATCATTCGTCTATAAAAATCACAACCTACCAAATATTTATATCTATATTTTTCACTCTGCCTTTTGCATTTATTTTTAACTTCCGACTGAGTTTTTATACTATTATTCTCCTGTTTATAACAGGTATAATCCATACAGCTTTGGCTCTCTTTCTATGGTATGATTCCCTAAATTATATCAAAGTGTCGACAGCAGCTGTATTTTCTTACCTTGACCCGCTTTTTGCAATAGCGTTGGGATTTATATTCCTCTCCCAAAGACCAAGTTTATTACAAATAACCGGCGGCGTTTTAATATCTATATCAGGTATTATGATATCTGTTAAGGAGAGCAGAAGTTAAAGAAAACACATTTTTAGACGTAAGATGCGGATAAAATTTTCTTGACAAACTGCACCATATAGCTATACTCACATTCGTCTTTATTGCTCCTCTGTAGCTCAGTTGGTAGAGCAGGTGGCTGTTAACCACCGGGTCGGGGGTTCGAGTCCCTCCGGGGGAGCCAATT
>CAZOGA010000008.1:0-19900 GCA_964579095.1 uncultured Desulfurellales bacterium | reverse complement strand
TGCGTAAGGCCAAATATTTATGTATGCAGTGTGTGTTTTCATTCTTGACAATTTTGCAATAAAATGCTAACAAATCAAGCGAAAGATAGGGGCGGTTAGCTCAGTGGAAGAGCACTTGCCTGACGCGCAAGGGGCCACAGGTTCGAACCCTGTACCGCCCACCATTCAAAGGGGAAGAGATGAAGATAAAAAGCGGCTCTAATTTGCTGGAATTTGTTAAGAAGAGTAAACTTAAAAATATTGTTGCGGCAAGGATATCGGGACATCTAATCGACTTAAATACTGACATTAAAAACGATTCGGATGTTGATTTCATAAGTGTTGAGGATAAAGAAGGGATAGAAATATTAAGGCATTCTGCGTCGCATATAATGGCTCAGGCGGTTCAGCATCTGTTCCCGAATGCTAAATTTGCCATAGGTCCTGCCATAGAAAATGGTTTTTATTATGATATGGATATAGGCAGAACCCTCAATGAAGATGATTTAAAGAATGTTGAAAAAGAGATGAAAAAGATAGCCGGGGCAAATTATCCTTTCGAGAGGAGAGAACTGCCAAAGCAGGAAGCTCTGGATTATTTTAAAAATAAGGGTGATGAATATAAGGTTGAGATAATAAACGACATTAATGAAGACAGCGTCAGTTTTTATACTCAGGGCGATTTTACCGATCTTTGCCGGGGACCGCATATTCCGTCTACTGTTTATTTAAAGTATTTTAAGCTGTTGAGCGTGGCTGGTGCATATTTTAGAGGTGACGAGAAAAGGCCTATGCTGCAGAGAATATATGGTGCTGCATTTGCAACAAAGAAAGCTCTTGATGATTATTTAACATTTCTTCAAGAGGTCAAAAGAAGAGATCATAGAAAACTTGGCAGAGATCTTGATCTGTTCAGTATAAAAGATGAGGTTGGCCCAGGTCTTATAATATGGCATCCGAAAGGCGCGATGCTGCGTTCTTTAATTGAAGATTTTGAGAAGGATGAACATCTAAAAAGAGGATATGAATTTGTTAAGGGCCCTGAGATTTTAAGAACTGAATTGTGGAAACGCAGCGGGCATTTTGACCATTATAGAGAGAATATGTATTTCACTAAAGTTGAAGGTCAGAGTTTCGGTATAAAGCCTATGAACTGTTTGGGTCATATAGAGGTGTATAAATCTTCAAAACGCAGTTATAGAGAACTGCCGAAAAGATATTTTGAGTTGGGTGTTGTGCATAGACATGAAAAAAGCGGTGTTTTGCATGGTTTGCTCAGAGTGCGGGAATTTACACAGGATGATGCCCATATTTTTTGTATGCCTGAGCAGCTTAATGATGAGATAATAGGTGTTTTAGATTTTGTTCAGGATACGATGAAACTGTTTGGTTTTGATTATTCTATGGAAATTTCGACAAGGCCTGAGAATTCCATAGGAACAGATGAGCAGTGGGAACTTGCAACCAATGCTTTAATTAAAGCATTGAAAAATACAGATAGACAATACGATATCAATGAAGGCGACGGGGCATTTTACGGCCCTAAAATAGATGTGAAGATAAAGGATGCTCTGGGCAGAAGCTGGCAGTGCGCCACTATCCAGTGTGATTTTACGCTGCCGGAAAGATTTGATTTAACATATGCAGATGCAAACGGGCAGGAAAGCAGGCCTGTTATGGTGCATAGGGTGATTTTGGGATCAATTGAGCGCTTTATAGCTGTGCTGATAGAACATTATGCCGGTGATTTCCCGCTCTGGATAGCGCCTGTACAAACGCGTGTTATCCCCGTATCTCAGAAACATAATGATTACGCAATGAAAATTTATAATAAATTGAAGGACAGCGGCATTAGGACTGAGTTAGAAATGAGAAATGAAACGGTATCTAAAAAAATAAGATTTGCAGAAAAAGAAAAAATACCTTATGTTATCATTTTAGGGGATGAGGAAATTCAAAGTGGTAAGCTGTCTGTTAGAAAAAGAAAGAAGAAGGGTTATTCAGAAAATATCGATATAAGTGATTTTATTAACAACATAAAACAGGAATCTGTTGCAGGAGGTGGTATATAAAACCGAATTTGAGGAATTTTAGAACTTTCAAGAAAAAAGAGAACCCGCCCATTAATGAATATATAAAGGCGGATAAAGTTAGATTAATAGATGAAAATAGCGAGCAGCTTGGTGTGGTTGATTTTTCTTATGCACTGCAGAAAGCCAAAAGTGCATCATTAGATCTCGTAATGGTAAGCCCCAATGCGAAACCTATTGTATGTAAAATAATGGATTATGGAAAATACAGATATGAAAAGCAGAAAAAAGATCAGAGGAACAAAAAAAGCCAGAAAACTATTAGGATAAAGGAAATTAAATTGAGGCCTAAAATTGCAGACAATGATTATAACACAAAGATTACACATGCTAAAAAGTTTCTGAGTGACAAAAATAAAGTAAAATTCAATGTCTTTTTTAGAGGAAGAGAGATTGAAAAAAAGGAGATGCTCAACAACCTTATCGAGAGATTAAAAAGTGATCTTGAAGAATACGGGCACATAGAAGGCAAGATGGAGCGCCAGGGCAGAAGGCTGAACTTTTCCTTTGAACCTAATAAATAAATGTGGAGGACATAATGAAGTTAAAAAGCAAGAGAGCTGCGGCAAAGCGATTTAAAAAGACAGCAAACGGCTATATTAAAGCCTTTAAAGGCGGTAAAAGTCATCTGTTGTCATCAAAAAAAAGAAAAAGAAAGAGAACGCTGAAAGATGCTATTGTTTTAAAGAGCGGTAAATTATATAATAATATACGTAGATTATTGCCATATAATTAGGAGGAAAAGTTTTGAGAGTTAAAACAGGTATAATCAGAAGAAAAAGACATAAAAGAACGTTAAAACTTGCTAAAGGTTATTATCAGAGAAGGCATTCAACTTATAAAAACGCAGAAGAGACGCTGAGAAGATCTTTGGAAAATGCTTATAGGGATAGAAAAACAAGAAAGAGAAATTTTAGACAGCTGTGGATTGCAAGATTAAATGCTGCTTTAAGGGAAGAAGGGCTGAACTACAGTAAATTTATACATACTCTTAAAGTTAAGAATATAGATTTGAATAGAAAGGTGTTAAGCGAACTTGCTATAAGAGAGCCGGAACAGTTTAAAGCTCTATTGGATAGTGTAAGGTAAGACTGTCTTTTATCTTGTAGGCGAAAAAATGCTTTGATCTTTAAAGAGTGTTTTTTCGCTTTTTTAGTTTGGAGGCGTAAGATGGAATCAATAAAAAAAGAATTCGAGTCGCTTATAAATAATCTAAAAGATTACGAACAGCTCAAGCAGCTGAAAGCCAGATTCTTAGGAAGAAACGGGTCCGTTACAAATCTTTTTAAGAAGATGTCAGCGTTAAATAATCAGGAGAAGAAAGAGTACGGTAAAAAAATTAATGAGTTAAAAAATTATATAGAACATATAATAGATGAAAAATATTTGGATATAAAAGAAAAAATTCACAGCAAAGCTTTAGAATCCGAAAGTATTGACATAACACTTCCGGGAAGACGGGAACAATTTGGTGCAGTTCATCCTATAACGAAGACAATAATGGAAATTGAAAATATATTTTCATCATTAGGATTTGATGTTGAGCGCGGTCCCGAAATAGAACAGGATATGTATAATTTTGAAATGCTTAATATTCCAAAGGAGCACCCGGCTCGAGATATGCAGGATACTTTTTATATAGATGATAATACGCTTTTAAGAACGCATACGTCTCCAACTCAAATCAGAGTTATGAAACGGAAAAATCCTCCAGTTATGTTTATATCTCCGGGAAAGGTTTATAGAAGGGATTCTGATATAACGCATTCCCCCATGTTTCATCAAATAGAAGGCCTTCTTATTGATAAGAATATACATTTTTCCGATTTGAAAGGTGTGCTGTCAGAGTTTTTGCAGATATTTTTTGGTGATGTTGCCGTGCGTTTCAGACCAAGCTATTTTCCATTCACAGAGCCCTCCGCCGAGGTAGATATAGGCTGCATTATGTGTAAAGGAAAAGGGTGCAGAGTTTGTTCACATACTGGGTTTTTAGAAGTTTTGGGATGTGGCATGGTTCATCCCAATGTTCTTAAAAATGTCGGCTATGAAGATAAATGGAACGGTTTCGCTTTTGGCTTAGGCGTTGAACGTTTTGCAATGTTGAAATACGGTATAGATAATATAAGAATGTTTTTTGAAAACGATATGAGATTCTTAGATGAATTTTCCTATGATGCAGGTGGAATATTATGATAATTTCATATAATTGGCTTAAAGAATTTATAGATCTGAATTGTTCGGCAAAGGAATTTGCGGATAAAATTACAATGTCTGGATTGGAAGTTGATTCTATCCACAGGATTAATTCATACGATGCCCGGATTGGAGAAGTTAAGGAAGTAGAAAAGATGGGTAAACTGCTTGTTTTATCTGTCGACGTTGGAGATGAAACAATAAACGTAGCTACTGTTGATAAAAGCATTAAATCTAATGATAAAATAGCTGTTGTAAGGGCGGGCGATAAATTTAAAGGCGTTAAAATAAAGCCGAAAATTTTCGGTGATTTTGTGAGCGGCGGCGTTGCTTTGGCATATGAAGATTTTGATCTTGAGTCTTCATCGTCCGGCTTAATGAAACTTGAGGATTCTTATGAAAATGGGCTGCTGCTATCTGATTTGCCTGAATTTAATGATGCTGTGATAGAGATAGAACTGACACCGAACAGGGCTGATGCTCTTAGTGTGCTTGGTGTTGCACGTGATGCAAGAGCTATTTTTGGAAAGGAACTGCACTATCCTAAAAATATAATCAACTATATTGATAAAAATATAAAAGATGTTATCAACGTATCTGTGAAGGATAAAAACCTATGTCCGAGATACCGTTTATCGGCTGCTGATGTAACTGTTAAACCGTCACCATTTTTTATACAGATAAGACTGCTTAAATGCGGGGTGCGTCCTATAAATAATATCGTTGATATAACAAATTATGTTATGCTTGGTTTGGGACAGCCGCTTCATGCGTTTGATATTGATAGGTTGAATGGAAATATAACAATAAGAAAATCAAATAGTGAGAAAATAACGGCGCTTGATTCCAAAGAATATGAATTAGATAATAATATGCTCACCATATGCGATGATAGAGGGCCCATTGCTATAGCAGGCGTTATGGGCGGAGAGGACAGCGGCGTTATTGATTCCACTAAAATGATTGCATTGGAGGCTGCCTTTTTTGACAGAACAAGTGTTAGACTAACGGCAAAGAAATTAAAAATGCATACAGATGCATCACACAGATTTGAGCGCGGCGTTGATCCTAATTTATGCAGCGGGGCTTCTGAATATGCGCTTTCACTGTTGACTAAATATGCTGACGCAAAGGTTTTTAAGAGCTGTATTGACGAAAAAGTACGTGATTTTAATAGGGTTGGTGTTTCGTGCGGCTATAAAGATATCAATAATTTATTGGGCTCATCATTCAACAGTAAGCAGATTATTAATGTTATGAATAATCTTGATTTTGATCCCGTTGAAATTGACGAAGACTCCTTCGATGTAAATATTCCGACGTATCGTTTCGATATAGAGGGTGAAGCAGATATTGCAGAAGAGGTTGCGCGAATCATAGGTTATGACAAGATAGAATCTACAATGCCTGTCGTATCCACATCTTTTAAAAGAGAGCATAAATTTAAAGATGCTCATATAAAGCTGAATAGTGTTATGAGAGATCTCGGATTGTATGAAGCTGTTAATTATTCATTTGTGTTCGATGATAAATTAAGGAATTTTGATAGTAATGATGAATCTTTCATCTATTTGAAAAATGCTTTAATAGAATATCAAAACGTTATGAGAACAACTCTAATGACGGGTTTGATGGATAATTTAGAGCTGAACTTAAACAGAGGTGTGAAGAATGTTTCTCTATTTGAAATCGGCAGGGTGTTTAAAAAAAACAGAACAGAAATAGTTGAGTCTGAACATCTCGGCGTGCTTTTGTACGGAAATAGGCCTGCGAATTGGTATGATAAAAATAAGGTTTATGATTTTTACGATATAAAAGGTGTATTTGAATCGGCAGTAAGCTGTCTAAATTTCAATGCGAAGTTCAAAGAATCGAATCTTGATTTTATGCATCCGAAAAGAAGCGCAGATATATATGTGCTGGGTGAAAAAATCGGATATATAGGTGAAATTAATCCTAAGATATATGAAGATTATAACATTGAATTTACGAGCAGCAGGATATTGGCCGGAGAGATTGATTTAAGCAAATTATTGTCTTTTGAAAATGAGAGAATATTCTATAATAAACTACCTGTTCTGCCCACGGTTATCAGGGATATATCTGTTGTTGTTGATAAAAAAACGGATGTTGTGAAGATGGAAAATCTGATAAAAGAAAATAAAAATGTATATAGAGTGGGGTTGTTTGATGTTTATGATAAATTGGACGATGAAAATAAGAAGAGTCTGACATTTAGACTAATTTTGAGAAATGATGATAAAACATTTACGGACCAGGATATAGATTCTATAGTTAATAGTGTGTTTAAAAAAATACAAAACGTATTTGATGCAAAGCTGAGGGGGTAGTATGTCATATAAAGATACTTTGTTGTTGCCGAACACGGCATTTTCCATGAAAGCCAATCTAACTAAAAAAGAACCTGAGATGCTGAATAAATGGGAAACAGATGATATATATCATAAGATATTAGCAGATAGAGAGAACAGAGATATATTTATTTTGCATGACGGACCTCCTTATGCAAATGGGCACATTCATATGGGGCATGTGCTGAACAAGGTATTGAAGGATATTGTGGTAAAATCAAAGACAATGATGGGATATAAATCCCCTTATGTTCCCGGATGGGACTGCCATGGGCTTCCGATTGAGCACAACGTGGAGAAACAGATAGGAAGGGCAAAGAAAGATGCCATGAAAAAATCCGATTTGAGAAAAATATGCAGGGGTTATGCTAAAGAATTTATAGATATTCAAAGAGATGAGTTTAAACGTCTCGGCGTGTTTGGAGACTGGGATAATCCTTATCTTACCATGAATTATCAATATGAAGCGGATACCTTAAGAGAGCTGGGTAAATTTGTAGATAAAGACCTTTTATATAAGCAAAAAAAGCCTGTTTATTGGTGTCCGTCATGCAAAACGGCTTTGGCTTTAGCAGAAGTTGAATATCAAGATGATGAAAATGATTCCATATATGTGAAATTTGATTTTATTTCCGATTTGGCAAGTGACGATAAGATTTTTTTGGGCAAGGCTGTTTCTGCTGTTATCTGGACTACAACACCCTGGACTATTCCTGCGAACTTGGCGGTTTGCGTTAACCCTAATTTCCGCTATGCGTTTGTACAGATAAAGGACAGGGAGATATATTTGGTTGCGGAAAATCTTGTTGATTCTTTGATGAAGAAGTTCGGTATATCCGAGTATAAAATCATTAAAACGCTCAAAGGAAGTGAACTTGAAGGCTATATTTTAGCACATCCGTTGTATGATAGAGAGTCGAGAATTATATTAGGCGAACATGTTACATTAGATGCCGGTACAGGATTGGTTCATACAGCGCCCGGGCATGGCGATGATGACTATGCTGTGGGTATGAAATATCACCTGCCGATATATTCGCCCGTTGACGATGATGGGAAATTTTTGCCTGAAGTTGAGATGTTCGGCGGTATGTTTGTGTTTGATGCAAATGAAAAGGTGATACAAATTCTTCATAGCAGAAATATGCTTGTAAAAAAGGAAATTATTACACACTCCTATCCCCATTGCTGGCGCTGCAAAAAGCCTATTATATTTAGGTCAACCGAGCAATGGTTTATATCGATGGATAAGAACGGCTTGCGCGACAAAGCATTGAAAGAGATAGATAAGACAAAATGGATTCCATCATGGGGCAGAAACAGAATACATGCAATGATGGAGACACGTCCGGATTGGTGTATTTCAAGGCAGCGTGCATGGGGTGTGCCGATAGCTCTGTTTAAATGTAAAAAATGCGGACGTATTCAATTCGATAAGAAATTGGTTGATGCTGTTGCGGATAAAGTAGAACAATACGGCTCTGATATATGGTTTGATAAAGATCCTGAATTTTTCCTGCCCGAAGGATATAAATGTTCCTGCGGGTCAAATGAATTTGAAAAAGAAAAGGATATATTGGATGTATGGTTTGATTCCGGTGTTTCCCATGCTGCGGTTTTAGAAGAAAGAGATGATCTTAGATGGCCTGCAGATATGTATTTGGAAGGCTCTGATCAGCATAGAGGGTGGTTTCATTCATCTCTCTTGGAATCTGTTGGAACAAGGGGAAGGGCACCGTATAATTCTGTTTTAACCCATGGGTTTGTGGTTGATTCCAAGGGAAGAAAAATGAGCAAATCGATGGGTAATGTTATAGCGCCTGAAAAGATAATAAAAAAATACGGAGCTGAACTTTTGAGATTATGGGTAAGTGCCACAGATTATAAAGAAGATGTGAGACTGTCCGATGAAATAATGAGAAGACTTGTTGACAGCTACAGAAAAGTGAGAAATACAATGAGATTTTTACTCGGCAATTTGAGTGGTTTTGATGAGCTGAAGAGTTTAAAATATGATGATATGGAAGAGATAGATAAATGGATGCTTGCAGAGCTTGAGGTGCTGAAGAAAAAAGTGCGCAGTGCTTATGAAGAATATGACTTTCACTTAATTTATCAAAGCGTGACAAATTTCTGCATTACCGTATTGTCATCGTTTTATCTCGATATATTAAAAGACAGGCTCTATTGCGATGGTAAAAATTCCAGGAAGAGATTGAGTGCGCAAACATCCATGTATGAAGTGCTGAAAGCTATTGTTTTCTATATGGCGCCCATTCTTTCTTTCACTGCAGAGGAAGCTTATTCTTATATGAATCCCCCAAAAGCATCTGTGCATATGGAGGAATTCGTCGGACTTAAACCGGAATATGAAAATCAAGAGCTTGCAGAGAAATGGAATTTATTAAGAACACTTAGATTATCCACGGATAAAGCATTGGAACTTGCGAGAGGAGAGGGTATTATAGGTAATTCTTTGGAGGCGGATCTATATGTAGAGCTTGGTGATAGATATAGATCGGTTTTGGGCAGTATGCCCGCGAATGAAGATTTAGCAGATATATGCATAGTTTCACACCTATATTTTGGAAAAGTTGATAACCCGTTAAAAGAGTTCTATAATAAGGAATCAGATATTTCAGTGAAAGTTGTAAAAGCATCCGGAGAAAGATGCGAACGGTGTTGGAAATTTGACGAAAGTGTAGGCGATAATAAAGAGAAGGAACAGATCTGCAGAAGATGTTACAGTGTCCTGCATAGTTAGTAAATAAAAAGAGAGGTTTGTTATGGAGCTTAGCTTAAACGAAGGAAGAATGCTAATTGAGCTGTCAAGAAGCGCCATAGAATTTTATTTAAAAAACGGCAGATCTATTTCAAAACCGAAAGAGTATCCTGAAATATTCAACGAAAAAAGGGGCGTATTTGTAACACTTAACTCATATCCGGATAAACGGCTAAGAGGCTGCATAGGCTACCCTTTGGCTTATGAGTCTTTAATTGACGCCGTTATGTCTTCGGCTTTATCTGCTGCGGTTTCGGATCCCAGATTTAATCCTGTTGAATATCATGAATTGAATAATATCGTTATCGAGGTAACGGTGCTGTCACCTATGAAACTGCTTGATAAGAAAACGGGGTATGCAAGGCAAATTAAAGTAGGCAGGGACGGTTTATTTGTTGTATGCGGTGCAAATAGCGGATTATTGCTTCCGCAGGTGCCTGTGGAATGGAAATGGGATGAAGAACAATTTTTGCGTGAAGTATGCATTAAAGCCGGTATGTACGAAGATTGTTATAAAAATATGAATTGCGATATGCATGCTTTTACGGGGCAGATATTTGAAGAGAAGTCTCCGGGCGGGAGTGTTATTTTAAAGAAAATATAGGGAGGTTGCAGATGGAACAGATAATTGAGTCTTATAAGGATGCGCTGAGAGAAAAGATAAGCGGCATAAGAAAAGAAATTTCAGAAACAGAAGATATAAAGCAGAAGATGGATGATTTAAGAGAGGAATTGTCGGAATGGGGGAAATCCAACTTAAATTCTATGTTTTCACAACTAAAGTCTTATATTGAAGAACACAATCCGAAATTTATTGAGGATAACAAAGAAAAATGGGATTCTATACTTGATAAAGCTCAAGCCTTAACGGAGTATGGGTTGTATATTGCGCCTCTTGATCTTTTAAGAACAGATGATAAAAAAGTTCAGGCAGCCTATATTGGTATAGGAACTTTCTTCGCAACTGCTATGTTTTCAAAATTAATATCGAAAAAGATAAAAGTGTTCCCTGCTTTGCTCACCTCTGCACTCAGCGGAGTCGGAGCGTATTATCTTCTTGAGTATAACAGTGATGAAGAGGCTAAAGATCTCGCTATAGGATATGTAGAAGATGCACATGATTGGATAAAAACGGCGTTCGAAAATATGTATAGAGCATTTCAAGAGGCTGAGTGAGAAAAAATTATCTTTTAGTGTTGATGTTGTCTGCAGCTTTTCTTATCTATTCCTGCAGCGGATACAGATATCCCAATTATGGCGGTGTTTCCCATAAAACTGCATATAAAACTATGCATAAGCCCACGGCAGCCAGCAGCATAAATAATAAATTATATCAAGGCGTGGAATATTTAAAAAAGCATCGCTGCAGAAAGGCAATGGCATCATTTTTAAATATACGCCCGGATTCTTTTTATAAATCTTATTGGCTGTCTGTAGCAGAAGCACAATGCAGGCAGTATTCATACGCTATAAAAAAACTTAAAAAAATTTCAAATGAGACGCGGGATAATATTTGGAGCGCGCGTATTTATGCATCTTTAGGATTCTTTCTTCTGCTATCGCATAAAAGCGGCGTCAAAGATTATCTTGATATATCTTTAGCCTATAATATGAATAACAAATTGGCGTATATGCTTGAATTTGGTAAATATAAAAGTTATAGCTATTTATCTACGCAAGAAAAAAGCAGTGCCGAAAACGAGCTGTTTAACACTATATTATCATGGTATAAAAGATAAGTATATATAAGTACGAATAGATATAAAAATTAAATATTTTCCCAATCTTTTAATGCCTATTGACATTTTTAAACTTAAGACAATAATATCTTGGAAAAATAAGGAGGTTTAAGTAATGGATATAAAAATTGAGTTAAAACCTGAATCAGAGAGAAGAACGACACCATTCAAACCAAGTGAACAGCTGCCATTTGGGAAGCTGCGCACAGACCATATGTTTATGATGGATTATGAGAATGGCGAGTGGGGTAATGCCCGCATTATTCCATATTCCGATTTTCATATAGCCCCGGGTGCTATAAGCCTTCATTACGGCCAGTCCATATTTGAAGGGGCAAAGGCTTTTCAGCATGATGACGGTGAAATTTATACATTCAGAATCGATAAAAATGCAAAAAGAATGAATCACTCAGCAGATGCTTTATGTATTCCGCAAATATCGGAGGATATACAGATTGAAGCCGTTCACGCATTGATAGATATAGACAGAAATTGGTTTCCGCTGCAGGAAGATGCATCATTATATATAAGACCGTTTATCTTCGCCACGCAGGATTCCTTAGGGGTTCATCCAAGCAGCACATATACCTTCAGCGTAATATTATCTCCAAGCGGACCATATTATGCTGAAGGCTTTACCAAAGCTATTAAATTGCTTATCACGAAGAAGTTTCATAGGGCTGCACCCGGTGGGACTGGCAATGCAAAGGCATCCGGAAATTATGCTGCATCACTGAAGGCCGGTGAATTTGCTGCTTCTAAGTCGGCAAGTCAGGTGCTTTATCTGAGTGCTGATAATAAATATATCGAAGAAGCGGGCGCTATGAATCATTTTCATATAGACAAAAACGACACGGTATATATTCCTGAGTTTACAGATAGTGTTTTAAGGTCAATAACTTCCGAGTCTGTTATTGAAATACAAGATAAATTAGGCGTTAAAGTTGTTCAGGGGCGTTTTACGATAGATGATTTTATTAAAGATGTAAAAGAGAAGCGAATTATAGAAGCCGGCGGTTTCGGCACAGCTGCTGTAATTTCACCTGTGGGAGAATATGTATTTGAAGACGGAAGCTCGATAGTTGTGGATAACGGCGAAATAGGCGGGGTTACAAAGCGTATTTACGATTATTATACAGGTATGCAAAGGGGAAAAATAGAAACACCTGAGGGCTGGAATAAGAAGGTTGAAAGAAAATATTGACAATTATAATATGCATAAGATATTGGTGAGTAATCAATATTTTGTGCATATTTCTTCTAATGCGGATCTGAAACTTATTTTACATGCGCTCATAAAAGGCTTAGCGAATGGCAGGGTATAAAAATTTATTTAATATAATTTGGTTTTTGATAGAAAAATATGAGGTGCTATGGATAAGATCGGGAATAATAGAAGCGATGGATCGCTGAATTTTATTGAAAATATTATTACGGAAGATATAAAAAACGGTAAAAATGGCGGTAAAGTTATCACGCGCTTTCCCCCTGAGCCCAATGGATATCTGCATATTGGCCACGCAAAGTCTATGTGCTTGAATTTTGGACTTGCGCATAAATTTAATGGGGAATGTCATCTGAGATTTGATGATACTAATCCTTCAAAAGAAAATGAAATATATATTGAGTCAATAAAAAAAGATATAAAATGGCTCGGCTTTGATTGGGGCGAAAAGGAATTTTATGCATCTGATTACTTTGATAAAATGTATAATTATGCAGTAGAGTTTATTAAGTCGGGTAAAGCTTATGTCTGTGGTTTAGACCAGAAAGAGATAAGAGAATATCGCGGAACATTTACTAATCCCGGAAAGGATAGCCCGGATAGGAACAGAAGCGTTGAGGACAACCTGACGCTGTTCGAAAAGATGAAGAACGGCGAATTTGATGAGGGAAAATATGTGCTTAGGGCCAAAATAGATATGTCATCTCCGAATTTGAATATGCGTGACCCGGTTATGTATAGAATCTCGCATACACCTCATCATAGGACCGGTAAAAAATGGTGTATATATCCGACATATGATTGGGCTCATGGCATTGAAGATTCAATAGAAGGCGTAACGCACTCAATATGTACCTTGGAGTTTGAAGACCATCGTATGCTTTATGATTGGTTTTTGGATCAGCTTAGCGTATTTCATCCGCAGCAGATTGAATTTGCAAGACTCAATCTTGCATATACCGTTCTCAGCAAAAGGAAACTGCGTATTCTTGTTGAAAACAACTATGTATTCGGATGGGATGATCCGCGTATGCCCACAATAAGCGGGCTGAAAAGAAGAGGGTATACACCTGAATCTATAAAGGATTTTGCTGATAGAATAGGTGTTGCCAAAAGCAATAGTACAGTTGATATTTCTCTGCTTGAGCATTGCTTGAGAGAAGACCTTAACAAGAGGGCGCAAAGGGTAATGGTGGTGGAAGAACCTTTGAAATTGGTTATTACGAATTATCCTGAAGATAAAGAGGAACTGCTGGATGCTAAAAACAATCCTGAGGATGAAAATGCCGGCATGCGGAAAATACCCTTTTGCAAATATTTGTATATTGATAATGAAGATTTTATGGAAAATCCTTCCAAGAAATATTTTAGATTATCACCCGGCAGAGAGGTCAGGCTTGTCCATGCATATTATGTTACGTGTACAGATGTGATTAAAGATAAAACAGGCAGGGTTGTTGAGGTGCATTGCACATATGATCCCAAAAGCAAAGGCGGATGGACAGATGATAAACGCAGGGTAAAGGGAACGCTGCATTGGGTTTCACAAAAACATGCAGTAGATGTTGAATTAAGGCATTATGATTATCTGTTTACTCAAAAAGATCCTAATGATGTTGCTGAAGGAGAAGATTTTACAAAAAACATTAACCCTAATTCTATAAAGATTGTAAGGGCCAAGAGCGAACCTATGCTGGCGAAAGCAACGCCGTTTACGCACTTCCAATTTCTCCGCAAGGGATATTTTTCGTCGGATCCTGACAGTTCGGATAACAAACTTATTTTTAATAAAACCGTTGGCTTGAGGGATAGCTGGGCGAAAAAAAATAAGTAGTTTATTTTCTCAATGTTGCCCTGAGTTGGTTCGTATTTATGAATAGATTTAGGGCATCAATTATTGAACAAGTAACAATATCTGAATGCTGAATTAATCCGGATGAACACCCTTCTTTATTTATCACGGCAACGGACAGTCTGGCATTTGATGCCATTTTAATGTCATTATTGCCGTTTCCCACAGCAACGCAATATTCAGCACCAAAATTACGCAGTATCTTTAATTTTTGTTCCCCGACTATTCCATTTAATATATGTATTTTAACGTTATAGGTCTTAAGCTGTTCAGACGCTGTGCCGAATGTGTCTGCGGTTAATATGTGGATCTCATCGAATATATTGCACAATATTGATAACTTTTTCCCTACTCCATCGATTAATATACCTGTCTCGCTCAATGTTCCCGTATAGTCTGATAATAAATATTTAAGATGCAGGCTACCGAATCCTTCGATATCCATTTTCAGCATTTAAACCTCCAGCGGGATATCATTTATGGCGCCCAGCTGACTAACCATATCATGTATAAATTTATGGCACGTAAATATTAAAAATTGCATATTGTGCTTTTCTACTATCTCAAAAAGAATCAAAATGGCATTTTTCATCCTGTATTCATCAAAATTAACAAATATATCATCAAATATTACAGGATAAGAGATATTAAGTTTTGAATTTCTGTCAATTGCAATGGCAACACGTATAGCAAAAAACATCTGCTGCAGTGTACCTTTAGATAACCTGCTTAAATCCTTTCTCAAACCATCTTTTTCATCTTTAGCAAAGATATCGTTTTGTGTTTCGAATATAATCTGAGAATATCTGCCGCCGGTCAATCTGCTTAGAAAATTAGAGGCTGTTTTTAATATGCGGGGCTGGCTCTTTTCTATATATTGCTCCTGTGCATTTTTCAAAACAGCCATAGATATATTTTTTACATCCTGTTCATATACCATTTCCTTCAGTTGTTTTTTTAGTGCTTCTACTTCAGAGTTCAGCTTTTCCATATCTTCAATGCTGATTAAGTTTTTAATCTCCGTTTCGCAGGACGACAGTTCCTTTTCCTTCTGCATTATCTCATTTCCTATTTTATCTATATTGTTTTTCAAATTGGTAATTTTATATTCCAAGGTTTCCGTTGTATCTTCAGCAAGCTCGAGCTTCACATCATCATAATTTTTGCTCAGGTTTAAATCATTAATCATTCTACTTTTTATGCTGATATTTTTTCTGTTTTCCATCTCTCTATTGTATTTTGATTTAAATTCAAACTCGTTTGATGCATGGGCTTTCTGCAGGATGTTGCTTATTTGTTTTCTTAAGGTGTTAAATTCATTCTCTAACTCTTTTTTATTATTTATAAGTGTCTGCAGTTCGCCTTTTTTATCGTCAAGTTGCCTTTTTTCTTCTTTTAATTCCTTTAACTTTTCCATAACAATTTCGGCTTCCTTTCTGCAGCTTTCAAAATCACCGCATAACATCTTCTGAGGAAAATATTGTTTTATGAATGCTGAAAATTTATCAATCAGATTATTCCGGTTTTCTTCAATTTTTTCTATTCTTTTTTTAACATCATATAGATTGTCTAATTTCGGAACGATATCGTTTAAATATTCATTTGTAATTTTTTCGGAGATTTCCAAATTATTATAATCCATCTTTAACGGCTTAATATAGATGCCGCATAATTTTTTCAAATTCTCTTTATTCTTATCAATAATCTGCTCCAGGTTAAGCCTTTTTTCGGAAAATTCTCTATTTTTATCTTTGCTATTCTCAATTAAGTCGGATATTTTATCTATATTTTGCTGCAGCTTATTGTATTTCTGTATATATTCCGAATATTCACCGCGATCTTTCAAACTGAAAGCACTAAATATATTCTGAAGTTCCGATGAATATTGTTTTAATCTATAATTGAACGTCTCAATTTCCTTTTGCTTATTTTCATAAGCTGCCCGCTCCCTATCCATATTCCTCAAAATAAATTTCAGCTTCTGCATATCTTCATCATAATAGTTGCCCGTTAAATTTTTTATCTTTGCTTTTGTCGAATTAATGCTGTGTTCCACAGCTTTATATTCATTTAAAACTGTATTTAACTTATTGAGTTTATATATTTTTTGGATAGGTTTATGTTCATCAATAACTACAATGTTATGGTCTTTTAAACAGTTATTTATATTTTGTTCAAGATTTGTATAATCGTCAGCAGACTGCCTCTTTGTTTTAAGTCTGTTTTCTATATCTTTTATATTTATTTTGGATGTTATAAAGGCATTATTGATTTCCTCAATATCTGTATTTTCATCAACATCGCCTATTTTTACATCTAAATCCTTGATTATTTGCCTGTTTTTTTCTATTTTCTGCAGCTCCTGTATAAAAAACCTATCGAAAATATTGACATCTTCCTTAAGATTAAAATCCTTATAAAACTTATCGCGCAAAATAAGCTGTTTTTTACATTTTTCTCTAAGATAAAATGATATCATAAATAATATAATAGATAAAAACCCTACTGCCGCAAACGGTATATTGTCAAAATAAAGATAAAATACAAAAGATAAAATTGCAGCCGATATACCTGTATAAGAAAGGATATTCCAGCGAAGCAGTGTGCTGTCCGCTTTTTTACTGTTTTTAATGGCAGAATCGTTTAAAGCTTTTTTTATTGGATTAATATCACCGACGGATGAGTAAAACAGATTTTTTGTAATGTCGGCTGTTTCTTTTTCGTATCGTTTCTTTTCCTGAAGATATTTAATGCGTGTTAAAATCGATCTGTTTTTTTCGAGATTATTATGTGCATCGGATAGTGCTGCTTCGAGTTTTTCCGCACTAAAATTATTTAATTCATCTATTCTGTTTTTCTTTTTTATAAATTCATTAATGCTGTCCTCATCAATATTCTCGTAAGATCCGGGCAGTGAAATCTTTACTCCCGACTCTTTTTCCGTGTTATTAATAGATGTTCTTATTAGTTTGAGCCTTTCATACTCATCAGATAGTTTATCTATTGCGCTTAAAACATCCTCTATTGTATTTTTATCTAAATCGATTTTATTTAATTGCGTAAGTTCCAAATCATCGATACGATTCTTGATGCTGTCTATATTTTTCAGAAGATTCTCTATTTTTTGAAAGTTTTGCCCGTTTAATTTAAATTTTTTAAGCTCATTCTGCAAATCCTCAAGTGCCTTGTTATTTCTATTCAGGTCGCTGTTATTTGACTCTATAAGACTATTAATGCTGTTCAGCTCATTCTTTTTGAGTTTAATCTCTTTAATCCTGCCATTTATTAAAGAAAACGGTGCAGATCGAATATTATAAATGTCCTTTTTTGATATGTTTTCTTCAGCATTTTGCTCTATCCATCTGTTTATTTTGGCACTCAATCTTTCTTTTTGATCTATGAGGCTGTTCAAATCACTGTTTTCCTTAAATTTCAGATAGAAATCCCTGAAGAATAAATCCTCTTCTTTGAGAAGTGCGAACTTTCCTGTATTATAGCTATTAATTTCTATATTCAATTTATCTATATTTTTATGGATATTATTTATCTTTTCGGATTTTTCTTTGCTCAGCTCAATATCATTTTCAACTAATTTATCATCACCTTCGGTAATTTTCTCGTATCTTTCACTGTCTATATCAATCGATTCTATTTTTATCAGTGCTTTTTTCAGTTCAAAACGTTTAGACAACTTTTCATATTCCGTTTCCTTATCAATCTGCTCCGTTTTACTCTCTCGCAGTTTAATTCTTAGAATTTCCGCTTTTTTCATCAGCACACTGTACTCTTCAACTTTTCCGCTGCTCTCTTTTAATAGATCGTCTTTTTCTTTTATTGTATCTATAACTTCCCTTATCTTGCATTTTGCACGCGGCTTCCAGTATACTTCATACTCTTTTTTTATCTCCTCTATTGCGATAGATGGTTTTTTATGCCCGATATTGAATGCGCTATCTGCTATAATGGAATTTATTTGTGCTTTTCCGCTTTTATCGATCTTTGCTATATCGTCCACTCCCATTCCGAATACATTTGAAAATATTGTATTATCAATGACAATAAACTGCTCTAATCTATCCGTTATATCTTCACCTGTTTCCAAATTGATGAGTTGTTTTGATTTTCTTCCGGAGCGCAGCAGCTTATACCGTATCTTGTTTTCCAAGAATATTATATACCCTTCATGTTTTTTATTATTGAGCGGATCGGGATATTTTACATTAAACAGTATATATTTTATAAAGTTTAAAATTGTTGATTTGCCGGCTTCATTGTATCCGAAAAACAGGTTTATGCCGTTTGTTATTTTCGGAATACGAACATCATGTGATCCGCCAAAATTCGCTATACCTATCTCTTTAATAATCATAGATCATTCTGCCTGCGTTAAATGCCGGAGAGCAAGCGCTTTTGCTTTTTTAAAAATTTCATTGTCATATTCTAAATCATTTATTATATTTTTAATTGTTCTTTTATCTTTTAGCAGTTCAACATCTATATGCTGTTCGCATAAATGTTTACTGTCTATTGTATCCGTATTTTTGTTGATTTTATTATATTCCTCCAAAAAGATGCTTCTTGTGCTCTGCTCTTTTAGAATGGCTTCGTCGTCCGGTATTTCTGTGTTCAAGTTATCCTCTATCTTTTCAATCAATATGTTATTCGCTGCATTTTCATTGAGGTCATCCCTTAGATCGTTTATATTGATTTGATCTATCTGTGCTTTACTTAAATATCCGTTTAAAGATATTCTGAATATATATTGTTTGTCCGAATATTTCTGTGATAGTTTATCTACCTCGTCATATACCCATGCTGTGAATGTTTTGTCCGGATTGTATTTTAGATCTATCTTTTTAAATACTATGCCTGCTGTCGGTAAAAATTCATAATTTATGCTGCCGTTTTTATCTATGCTGATCAAATATGCGCCCTTTTCCCCGTCTTCGTTTATATCTCGTCCTTGAATGTTGCCGGGGTATATAACCAGCGGCTGTCTGCTCAAAACCTGTTTTTTATGTATATGACCGAGAAGCCAGATATCTATATTGGAACTTATAAGGTTATTAAGCGTGCAGGGTGCATAAAAATTATCTTTATTAGATAATTTGTCCATACTGCAGTGAAGAAGTGCTATTTTTAAGGTGTTCATACTGCTATTTTGGACTTTTTTGATGATGAGCTGCGATAGATCTTTTTCGGTGTGCTGTTTTTTAAAGGAGGTGCCGTATAGATCAAGTTTAATATCGTCCCTATCAATATGATGGACAGATGCTTTTTCGGAATCAAATAGATAAACATTGCCTATGCTTTCGGCATCCTTAAAAAAATCATTAGATGCGGTGTCGTGGTTGCCCGCGGAGATATATATTTTTATATTGTGCTCTTTAAGTTTAAGAAATTGTTTCCTTAAAAATAGCCTGCCGTTTATGGAGGGTGCCGGAGCGTCAAACAGATCGCCGCCTATTGTGATGAAATCCGCGCTGTTTTCTATGGCGAGGTCCACGATTTTTTCAAAGCTTTTTTTAGTGCTCTCTGAAAATATTTTCTGCCATCTTTTATCAGCCTTATATACGGCAGGATATGAGTCTATATGCAGATCCGCAGTATGTATAAATTTCAACATCTTCAAAAGATATAAAATGCATATAAAAAAGTCAAATATACT
>CAZOGA010000007.1:0-20636 GCA_964579095.1 uncultured Desulfurellales bacterium | reverse complement strand
TTCTCATATTTTTTGATAAGGTTATTCTGTAAAGCATTATATAATTTCATAATATCACCTGATTTTTCAAGTGTCCAGTGATACAACTCTTCATTATCGTTTTTAAAGGTTACAACTGTCGGCGTTATGCTTATTAATTTTGTTAAAAATCTCTGTTTTATAATTCTCTTTTCAACTATTTTTACATCAAAGAGCTCCGATTTAGCCTTTTTAATTAACAACGCCATTTTATCTATAAAATCTTTATCAAAAGAGCGTATTCTAAAAGTGTAGATATTGTTTTCTTTATATACACCATCTTTTTGCACGGGTGAAAAACTATCAAATACATAATATTTAAAACTGTTTTTCTTATGCAGCTTAGCAAGATGCTCATCCAGAAACATAGTTTTGCTTATGCTTTTTGATATAGCCTCAAAAGAATCCCTAAAATGAATATCATTTTTTAATAAAACACCTATACCCAACTCAAAAAATTTTAAAGAATAAGACACGCCGCACCTCTTGAAGTTATATGTTTATATTTGCTATAAATTTTACACAATCAAAGCCGTTTATCTATAAAAAGATGTTCGTTTTCATTTAAGCAGAAATCGTAAATTGCCATTCTCATAAAAATTCCGTTTTGAACCTGTTTTGTCACAAGTATATTATTATGAGTGTCTAATAGGTCAGATGTAATTTCGATATCTCTGTTCACAGGCCCCGGATGCATTATATATGTGTTATCAGAGATGGGCGTTTCAGACCTAAGGCCAAAGAATTTTGAGTATTCCGATAAAGAGGATAGATTGCTGCCGCTTTCCCTTTCCAGCTGAATTCGCAATAATATTATGAAGTCTTTGTCTTTTACAGCATCCTCAAGACTATTTTCTATTTTTATATCATTAATCCATTCTTGTTTTGGGATCATGGTTTTAGGACCATAAATACTTAAATTCCAGTTCAATTTTTTTGCCATTTTCATATGGCTTTTTGCAACTCTGCTATTTAGGATATCTCCTATTATGCATACATTTAGATTTTCTATGCGCTGTTTTGTTTCATACATCGTCATTAAATCAAGCATAGCTTGAGACGGATGTTCGTTTGAACCGTCGCCTGCATTAATTACGGGAACATTAGATATTTTACTTATAAACATAGGGTATCCGGAATGAAAATGTCTTATTACAAATGCATCCGGATGCATTGCGTTCAAGTTCGTTATTGTGTCTATGTCTGTTTCGCCCTTCTGCATACTGGATTTTTGGTAATCTATGTTAATGATATTTGCGCCCATTTTTTTAGCAGCCAGTTCGAAGGACGTTCTTGTTCTTGTGCTATTTTCAAAAAATATGCTTACTATATTTTTGTCTTTTAAGGATTCGCTGTAGTCTATTGCATTTTCCTTGTAATGTAAGGCTTTTTCTAATATATGCTCTATATCTTTCTTCTTAAGATCATCTATACTTAAAAAATTGTTATTTCCCATAGATAGAACCCCCTATTTATTGATATCTCTATGCAAAACATTTGCTTTAAAACCTATACCTATAATAAAATCTTTTAGATGTTCTACTATTGCTACAGATCTATGTTTGCCGCCTGTGCACCCTATAGATATTGTAAGATAATTTTTAGATTCCTTCTTGTACATTGGAAGGAGATCTTTTAATATAGTATGCATATGGTTTAAAAATAGTTTTGTTTCCGATTTATCCATAATAAAATCATAGGTTTTTTTGTATAATCCTGTTGTATCTTTTAATTCATTCACAAAATACGGATTCGGCAAAAATCGCACGTCAAATATATTATCACTTTCAAGCGGCAATCCATACTTAAATCCAAACGATATCAGCTGTATAAGAGGCGTTTTGTCGTTTTGTGTGAATTTATTTAATATAAATCTTTTTAAATCATTTGGTGAAAAAGATGTTGTATCTATAGTTATATCCGCAAGAAACTTAACGGACTGCATCAGTTCTTTCTCGCTTTCTATAGCTTTTTTTAGTGAAATGTTGTTAAGTGTGCTCAGCGGATGCGTTCTTCTTGTCTGCGAGTATCTGTTTATAAGCTGATTCTTGTTTGCCTCTAAGAATATTATATTTATGTTTATATCGCTGCGCAGCATAAATTCTTTTGTATTTTTAATATCATTAAATACATTAATATCTCTTATATCGCATACAGCAGCGACTTTTGTTATATTTGAGTCAGCGTATTTTATAAATTCAATAAGTTTCGGGAATAGCGGGAGAGGCATATTATCTATGCAATAGTAGCCTATATCTTCAAATTCATTCAGCGCTATGGTTTTGCCCGAACCTGATAAGCCAGTTATTATAATTACATCAGTTAACTTAGACATATAATTTAGATTCTGTATCTTTTACTATGTTTCTTATGTCGTCTGATGTTCTACATCTTAAAATTTTTTCCTTAATATCGTTACTTTTAAATATTGCTGCTGCTTTTTTCAGAGCTTTTAACAATATAGAGGGTTTAATGCTCGGAGCAAGAATAACGAAAAAGATTTGTGTCTGCAACCCATCCAATGATTCAAAATCTATAGGTGTTTTAGTTATGAAAAGCCCACCGACTAATTTCGATAGCTGATCTGTTTTAGCATGCGGAAGGGCAAAAAAGTTTCCCAAAGAAGTGCTGCCGAGCATTTCTCTTAATTTTAACAAGCTGAATATTTCATCGGCTGAAATATCAGCCACATTTGACAGTTTTTGTGATGCTTTCTTTAAACAATCATATTTATCAATACAATCAAAATCTGTTTCTATAATATTTAAAAATGATAAGACGGATGAGTTCATCTTGTTTCTATCAGTCCGAAATTACCACTCTTTTTTTTGTAAACAACACATACTTTCCCGTTTTCAGAACTATTGAACACGACAAATTGGTTATCATTATCATCAAGTTTCATAATAGCCTCTTCAACTGTCAAAGGTTTGGGTATAAACTCCTTATGCACGATCACAGGTTCTCTATACGATGAAGGCTCAGCACTGATCTCTTCTTTGGAGCCTTTGCTTTTCGCCTGCAGCTTTTCTTTAAATTTCTTAAGCTGTTTTTCTATTGAGTCGTATACCAAATCTATGGATGAATACATATCCTTCGACATCTCTTTTGCCTTTATAATTTCCCCTGCGGCATTGATTTTAACATCCACAGTATGTCTATATCTTTCAACGCTGATGACAACATTTGTACTGATAATCTTTGTGCACAATTTGTCTAATTTGCCTATTTTTTTTTCTATGTAATTCTTTAGCGCATCTGTAAGCTCTGTATTTTTTGCCGTAATATTTATATTCATAAAGCCTCCCTAAAAATTAGTTATTATGGTTGTGTTCGCAAACATCTTCATATGTTCTGTCAAGTTTGTTGTTAATAAAATCTTCAACTATCTTTCTTGGCGATTCCGGCACAGCATTTGTTATAACCTCTATGTTTGCTGCATTCAATATGTCCACGGCTTTTGGACCTATACCCGATACTATTAACATATCAGCATTTTTGGACTTTATCCATTCGGGAAATGATCCCTCCATATGTTCAGGTGTTTGTGTTGTTTCGGTAGCAACTATTTTTTTATCTTCGACGTCAAAAAACATAAATTCACTCGCATGACCAAAATGAGGGCTTAAAATGCCTTTATCAACAGGAATAGCAATCCTTATCATTATAACGTAACCTCCGTTTTTAAATAATATCTGTTTTAACACTAATAGTTTATCTTACTAAAAAAATTTATCTTGCCACCAAGCATAATATTCGGAATCGGCCCCCGACCTATGTTTTTTGTTGTTTTTGATATATTCCGTTACTACAACCTCAAGCTCACTCTCACTTATAGTTAAAAATTCCACATTTTCTATATCAAAATTGTCTTCTGTAAGTATATTGTATGCAGTATTGATGTCTTTAAATATATTTTCCGCATTTTCCATTTTGCTCACATCCGGATGGTATTTTTTGGAAAGTTTGATATATCTGTCTTTTATCACCCAACTTGCTGCTTTTTCATCAACGCCGAGTATTCTTCTTGAAATTAATTCGTATTCTTGTCTTTTTTTGACCTTTTGAAATGTGAAATCGTATATCATAGATAGGTAATCTCGCGGGAATATTTATTAAAAGATTCAACGCCGTTTTTAGTTACAAGGTAGGTGTTTTCTATGCCGACAGCTCCCTTGTCTCTAAATGCCACTTTTGGTTCAAAAGCATAAGTCATACCCTCTTCTAACGGATAATTCTGTCCCTTGGCTATGAATGGAAACTCATCAAGCTCAGTGCCCACACCGTGTCCTATAAACGGCACTTGATTTGACTGTATGCCCATAAAATTATCCCCGTAGTCTGCTTTTGCTGCCATTTTTAGTGATTTATAATAAATTTCCTCTGCAATAACGCCCGGTTTTGCATAATTCTCCATCCATTTCATCACTTCTCTGCAAAAATTATACGCATTCACCCATTCTTGTTTTAAACTCCCTATTGCAAATATTCTTGTCTCATCAGACATATAACCTTCATAATTGCCCAAGAAATCCACTATAATCGGTGTATCCGCTTCTATTTTTTCAAATGATGCGCCCTCGGGATAGCTGGCATACGGTCCCATACCAGCCGTGGGTTTAAGCGGCGCCGACGGATAAGCACTTCTCGCACCGGAATGAACATGCCCCATAAACACCTCCCCGTTGAATCCTCTCATTCTGCATAAGCCTTGATGTCCTCTCTTTCTTGCTCTATATTCCAGCTCTGCGCTGGCCTCGATTTCTTTTATACCAACTTTTAGCACTTTTCGCGCGTCTTCCATTGTTTCGTCAAGCATTTGCGCAGCCTTTTTCATTAAGCCGATCTCATGGCTGTCTTTTCTGCTTCTTTGCTGTCTTATATCAAATGAGATGTCAACAAATTTTGAATCTTTAAAAATTTTCTGCAATCTTTCAAACATATCTACGGGCAGCACATCCTTTTCTATACCTATAGTGTCAAACTTGATGCTGCGTTCATTCAAAATATTTACTGATTCGCTCAAACCTTTAACCGCTATCAGATTTCTTTCTTCAATAGGTGATTCCTTTTCCGCTCTCATGTATCCCCTGCGTATCATAAAAGCCACTTTAGCGTCACTCGAGATAACAAGTGAACCTGACGGTATTGTGTTGGAATAATAAAACATATCGGCATTCTGCATAATTAAAGCTATATCCACGCCTTTCTTTTTCAGCGTATCTGACAAATTTTTAATTCTGTTGAAAATAATGTTTTTCATAAAAATACTCCTTAAACCTCCAAGCTGCTTAATTAATGTATTATACAAATAAATTTATAATAATTCAAAGGATTTGTTGACTATACTATCGCAAAGAATAATTGTAAATGTTGGATTATGGATTATGGATTATGGATTATGAATGAAAGGGTGTTGAAGACATAATACATAAAGGTTTATTATTATCTGAAACTGGAAAATTTAGACCTGACCCCGAAATTTTATTGACTGTAATGCATATAATTTTATATAAATAAAAAGGTGAAAATATGAAAAAAACCAGATACGTTTGCTCGAATTGCGGATACGTTACCCACAAGTGGGTTGGAAAATGCCCTAATTGCGGTGAGTGGAATACGTTTGAAGAACAAACGGAGGAAGATATAAAATCCAATAATACACATACACGTCCGCGCAAGCCCGTAAAGCTGCATAGTGTTGAGGAAGAAAATGAATTTTTTCATATAAATAAACAGATAGATAATTTTTTCGGCGAAGGATTGATTAAAGGCGGTGTTTATTTAATAGCGGGATCGCCTGGCATCGGTAAGTCCACATTTTTATTGCAGATAGCTAAGATGCTTGATAAAAACGGATATAAAATTTTATATATTACAGCGGAGGAATCTATACATCAGCTGTCAGTAAGAGCAAAACGGTTATCCGCCGAAAATATAAACGCAATAGACGAGAGTGATGTGGACAGTATAGCCGCAACTATGAGGGAATATAAACCTGATTTAGTTATTATAGATTCTATACATGCTATACACTCTAAGGATATAGAATCTGTTGCAGGCGGCATACAGCAGGTGCGCCATTGCTCGGAGATAATAACCGAAACTGCAAAGAAGTATGATATTACGGCAATTATGGTGGCGCATATCACCAAAGGAGGCAGCATAGCAGGTCCTAAAACACTGGAGCATATGGTGGATGCTGTTCTGTATTTGGAGGGTGATGATAAAACGGATCTGAGAATTTTGAAATCCTATAAAAATAGATTCGGCTCCACCGGTGAATCGCTTATTATGGAGATGAGTGATAAGGGGATGAACGTTGTTGATGATATTGCTCTAAAATTTTTAGACGAGAAGCAGAATAGTGACGGCGTGGTGTACAGCTTGATTAAAGAAGGTTCCTATCCTATCCTCGTCGAGGTACAGTCCCTTTGTGTTTCTACTGCTTTGGGCATACCGAGGAGAACATCTGTAGGATTTGATATAAATCGTTTAAATATGATCATCGCCGTTATTGAAAAAAAGCTCAACATTCCTTTATATAAATACGACATATATCTGAACATAGCAGGCGGTGTCAAAATATTATCTACCTCTGCCGATTCTGCGGTTGCTGCATCTATTATCTCATCTTTGAAAAAAGCTGCCGTGCCGAATAATGTTGTTATGCTGGGTGAAATGGATTTATCCGGCAGGGTAAGAAACTATAAGGGATCGAATAAAATGTTTAATCAAATCAAGTCATTGGGCTTTGATATAGTTTCACTTAAGAATGATATTAAAAATATATTTGATATATATAATTTTATTCTAAGCTTTAAATAATAAAGAATTTGCATATATTATATAAGAGAAATATTTATAAACTCAAGTGTAGGGTGAATAATTATTGTTAAACTTATAATTTTCGCAAAGAGGCGGATTACGTGAAGAGAAGAAGTTTATCGAGTTTTATACTATATGTTGCCATAATAAGCATTTTACTCTCCTTTTTAAGCATGAGCTTTATATGGATATACAGCACGTGGCATCTGCCCTTCATAACGAATTTAAATTCATTGTATCAGAAAGAATTAAAGAAACAGAGATTGATAGTAAAAGACAGGAATGACAACGTTGTAAATCGGATCAATATGGAACGCAGACTAAGTTTATTCTATCTTAACAACCGGTTAGAAAATAAAGTTGATACGGCATACACAGCGGCTTATCATATATACAACAAATATAAGAATAAAAAATCAATGGCTGAAATAAGGCAGCTTATTAAAGAAAGTTTAAATAATATCGGGTTTGATAATAACACATTATCCGGTTTTGTAATTGACTTAAAAGGCAGTAAACTTTTAAACCGAGCTAAACAGATAGCAAAAGATAAAGATTTAATAAAACTAAACAATGATAAGCGCAAAACTATGTTTGATAAAGGAGTAAAACTTGTCAAAGAACAAAAAGAGGGTTTTTTTAAAGATTCTCAGTTAGAATACAATGAGTACGGCGAAAAAAAAGAGCATATAAGAATTGTATTTGTTAAACTATTTGAGCCGTTTAATTGGTGTATAGGGAGCAGTGTGTCTCTTAGCAATTTTCGAGAGAAAGAAAAACTAAAGATAATTAAAGGTCTATCAATGTATGTTTCCCATGTTCCGCATCAAAAATTATCCATTGCACATTTAATGAATATCAAAGGCGGCAGCTGTTTTGCTGAAAAAATTATAAATTCAGATAAATTAGAACCTGCGGTCAAGTGCTTATCCGATGAGGTAAAGGATAATAATGGTTTTTTATTTAGAAAAAAATATTTGAAAGATTTGAGTATGCAGGGCTATTCTTTTGTTGAATATTTTTATAAAACTCCTGGCAGCGATGAAACGGGTTTTAAACTGTCTTATATAAGATTGTACAAACCTTATAATTGGATCATAGAAACAAGTATGGATATGCATGATATGAAAAGTTATATAATGCGGAATGAGCATTATATTAAACAAAAAATGGACCATATTATATTTTTGATCCTGCTGTATACCCTTGCTGCTGTTGCTGTATATATATTGTTAGCAAAATTAGTGGCAAACAAAGCAAAAAAACAGCTTGAACTTTTTATGTATGATATTGAACAGATGATAAAAAATAATAAAAAAGTAGACACAGGCAAATTTAAAATAGACGAACTACACAGTATTGCAAATCATATAGCAAAATTAACAAAAGATAAGGAGCAGTACTATCAATCTTTGCTGAAAGAGGAGCAAAAACACGCATCCCTTTTGAAATCATTTATGGAAAATGAGAGAAAATTCAAAACAGCCCTCAAAAACCTGCCTATTGGTATTTTTATGCTGAATAAAGATGCTAAAGTGATTTTCGCAAATTCAGCCTTTGAAAATATCTTAGGATATACGCAGGAGGAGCTTTCGCATATTAATATATTCGATACTATACATAAAGATTTTAAAAAAATCGCAGAAGAAAGGTTTAAACATAGAATTGAAGGTATGAACGAAATTTCTTCTTATGAAATGAAGGTGCTGAGAAAAGATAAAAGATTAATATGGATAGAGCTGTTTATGAACGAAATTACGCTGAGAGGGAAAATGGTGCTTGTATATTCTATAATAGATATCACAGATAAAAAGATTAAAAATGATAAAGTCAAATACTTAAGTTTTCATGATGTATTGACAGGGTTGTATAATAGATATTATTTTAGTGAAGAGATCAAGAGGTTTTCAAGTGAAAGAAATCAGCCTCTATCAATAATTATGTCTGATATAAACGGTTTAAAGATTGTAAATGATACTATGGGCCATGAGGAGGGCGATAAAATAATAGTGAGATTTGCAGAAGTATTAAAATCCAAAATAAGATCAAATGATGTTGCGGCAAGAATAGGCGGCGATGAATTTGCCGTTATTATGCCTAACACCGATGAAGCGGGAGCAGAAAAATTCATAAGACGTCTGCTTGATGCCGTGGATTGTGATAACAGGCAAAATGAAGTCTATTTAAGTGTTTCTTTCGGTTACGCAACGCAGAAAGGACAATACAAGACATTGGATGACCTGTTAAAAAAGGCGGATCTGAATATGTATTCTGATAAATTTTCATTTAACAGGAAATTGCATTTGGTCAAAGTGGCAGAATCAATATTGAAAATCAGGAAGGAAAATATAGACAGCTCTATTCTAAATAATATTATACGGAATGCAATGGAGCGCAGCAAAAGCGATAAATAAAAGTGATCTTAGGTTGTATTAAATAGATAATTATTGTAGTATTTAATAGGGTGATCTTAATGATAAAATGTGAAAATTTAGTTAAAATGTATAAAAAAAAGCTTGCCGTTGCAAATGTTAGCATGACTGCAGAAAAGGGCGAAGTGGTGGGGCTGTTAGGGCCAAACGGAGCCGGAAAAACAACAACATTTTATATGATAGCCGGCCTGATTCAGCCGGATGAGGGGAGGATTATCTTAGACGGCAAAGATATAACACACTATCCTATGTACAAAAGAGCCCATTTGGGGCTGTCATATTTACCGCAGGAGCCATCGGTTTTCAGAGGTTTAACGGTTGAAGAAAATATCTATGCTGTGCTTGAATTTATCTATAAAGATAAGAATAAAAGAAAATTGGAGCTTGAAAAAAATTTAAAGGAATTAAATATTGTAAACATAAGAAAAACAAAGGCTTATGCTATAAGCGGCGGTGAGCGCAGAAGGGTTGAAGTGGCACGGGCATTGGCAAGTAATCCTAAATTTATACTGCTTGATGAGCCCTTTGCGGGTATAGATCCTATTATTGTTGAAGAACTAAAACATATTATAAAGAACTTAAAAAAACGCGGTATAGGTATCATAATCACAGATCATAATGCAAGAGAGATATTGGATATAGTGGATAGGGCATATATGCTCTATTACGGTAAGATAGTAAAAGAGGGTACGCCGAGCGAACTTATTAAAGATGCTAAGGTAAAAGATATATATCTCGGACAAAAATTTAATTTATGATAGATTTAAGAAATAACGTAGAATTAAATATAGGCTTACTTTTAACACCGGAGTTAGACCTCTCCTTAAAATTATTGTCTATGAATATTCTTGATGTTGAGGCTGCTGTAAAATCATTATTGGAGTCCAATCCTATAGTGAGTATAGATGAAGGCATAAATATGAAAAAGCATCCTGTATTTGAGGACAAATTTAAAGAGTTAGAGGACAGCTATAAAGAGAAATTTTTATCTGAGGATAATAAAGAGGATCCTATTGAAGCAACTGCCGTTTATAATAAGAATATAAAAAAAGACCTCCTGAATGAATTAAGATTAGAGATTGATCTAAATGAACAGGATGAAAATGCAGCAAAATTTATTATATATAATATAGATGACAAGGGTTTTTTTGATGCGGATTTAAAGGAATTTTCCAAAAGCAGACAATATTCTTATAAAAAAGCGGAATATTTGAGAGAAAAAATTATGCATTTAGAACCTCTCGGCTGCGGCAGCCTGAATTATATGGAATTTTTAATACTGCAGGCTGATGTATTTTATGAGGATCAAAAAGACAAATTAGAAGAACTGATAACAGTTATACACAATATGGGTAAAAAAATATCAAAGGAAAGAATAAAGGAAGAATTAAACGTAGGCGGGGGTTTATTGGATGAACTACTTAATACTTTATCCGGTTTTGCTCTGTATCCTTTGGAATTTTACAAAAGCGCCGATTATAATATCTACATTGCGCCCGATATCTATATAAAACGCATAGATGATAAATTAATAGCTGTGCCTAATGATAATGTGATCAATGCATTTAAGATTAATGAGGATCTGCTGCATGAATTTATGAATAATGAATCGGCAAAAGACTATATTAAAGATAAGTATAAAGAGGCAAAAAGCTTTATTTTATCCTTGGTTAACAGAAATAGAACACTTATAAGAACTATGAATATTGTATTAGAAAAACAAAAAGGCTTTTTTGAGGGCCGCGCTTTATTGCCTCTCTCAAGAAAAGATATAGCCAAAGATCTTGGTTTTAATGTTTCCACTATAGCAAGGGCTGTTGCCAACAAGTATGTTGAATATAACGGGGCGATATTTGAGATGAGGGAATTTTTTTCATTTGGAACAAAAGACGGCATATCTAAAAGTTATATAAAGAAAAAAGTTAAAGAAATAATCGCATCTGAAGATAAAATTAGTCCGCTTAACGATGATTTAATAAGAAATAAGCTGGAGGAATTGAATATTAATATAACGCGCAGAACAATCACAAAATATAGAAAAGAGCTGGATATTCCAAGCAGCAGGGAAAGAAAATGTCGAAAGATGTAGATTTAATAACAAGATGTCTTTTGCTCAACCCGGACAAACCCTTAAGTTATAAAGAAATCGTTGAGATTAATAATATAAAAAAAAGTAGAAGAAAGAGATTCCTGGGAAATTTGCATAGACTTGTAAAGATAGGTAAAATTATAAAAACAAAAGATGGTAAATATGAACTGTCAAGTAAAACAAGCGTACTTCACGGCATATTCTCAAAAAAAGGCAGGGATTATTTTTTAGAGACCAAAAACAATCTTATTCATCTGCCCGGGCTTATTAACAATATGGGGGCATTAATAGGCGATAGTATCGCGGTCAAGATGTTGACAAGCA
The DNA here is from genome assembly GCA_964579095.1 of uncultured Desulfurellales bacterium. Taxonomy (GTDB): domain Bacteria; phylum Campylobacterota_A; class Desulfurellia; order Desulfurellales; family Hippeaceae; genus CAJXLZ01. Next base: position 8,945 of record CAZOGA010000007.1, on the reverse strand, counting down.
GGAGACGCATAACTTCTAAAATAGTAAAGATATTTCAGAGAGAAAAACGCAGTATTATAGGATATATGAGAAAATATAATCAAAATTGGTATCTGTATCCTATTGATAGAAAAGTGGAATTTATTATTCTCATTAAGGATTTTAATAATTTAAGTTTTGGCAGCGGGTATCTTGCGCTTGCGGATATTGTTGATTATCCCGATCGCAGCAGGCAGGCTTCCGGCAGGCTTGTAAAGGTTTACGGATCGGGTGATGATGAGAACATAGATAAGTCAGTTGCCATTGATAAATTTAATCTGCCGTATATTTTTAATCAATCCGTTGAAAAACAGCTATTATCCATTACACTTCCGAGCGAGAATGATTTTAATAACAGGGAAGACTTTAGAGATCTCGAAACAGTTACAATAGATGGTATTGACGCTAAAGACTTTGACGATGCCGTAGATGTTGAGAGAAAACAGAACGGATATAAATTATATGTTCACATTGCTGATGTGTCGCATTATGTGGAACAAAACAGCGCTATAGATACAGAAGCTTTTAACAGGGGTTTCAGCGTTTATTTTCCAGGCAGCGTTATCCCTATGCTTCCTGAAAAACTATCCAACAACATCTGCTCTTTGGTGCCGGATGAAGACAGGTTAAGTTTAAGCGTAATTATTGACATTGACAATGCCGGCGGCATCAAAAAATACAGGTTTGTAAAAAGTGTCATAAGGAATAAAAACAGACTCAATTATAGATATGTGCAGGGCGTTTTAGAAAATATGGAAGATGTCGGTGATAATCTAAAGGGTAAATTAATATTAATGAATGAACTTGCTCATATATTGAGAGTAAAAAGATTTAATGAAGGCAGTTTGGACCTGAATATACCGCAGGCTGAGTTTGTTTTTAAAAACAGGATGTTAGTTGGAATAAAAGAGAAAAAAAGAATATTTGCATATAGCATAATAGAAGAATTTATGCTCATGGCTAACATATGTGCCGCGGATTTTTTGGATAAACATTTGGGTTATTTGATAAGAAGGGTGCATGAAAAGCCGGATATGCTGAAAATAGCCGCATTACTAAAATTTCTAAGGATTATCGGGTATAATTTTAAGATAAAAAATGATATAAAATCCAAAGATCTATCCGTAATGCTGGATGAGATTAAAGATGATAGTAAGAAGAAAATAATATCTATGATTTTGCTGAGATCGCTAAAAAGAGCTGAATATTCTCTAAAGAAAGAAGGGCATTTTGCACTGAACTTTGACAACTATACACACTTTACTTCCCCCATAAGACGTTACCCTGATCTAATTATACATAGACTTATTAAAACTGTTTTGAACGGTGGTGCGGACAGTACGCATATGAATTTTGAATATATAGTTGATAATATTAGAAAAAGAGAAGTTGTTACGGAGAAAGCGGAGTTTTATATGAACGATATTAAAGCTGCAGGATTAATTAAAAAACATATCGGCGATATATTTACAGGCATAATAACATCTGTAATAAGTGCAGGTTTTTTTGTCAGGTTAAATGATATTTTTGCGGAGGGTTTTGTTCCTATTGCAACACTCGATGATGATTATTATGAATTTATAGAAGATATGTTTATGTTTATAGGGAAAAACAGCAGGAAAATGTATAAAATAGGTGATAAATTGAGCGTCTCGCCTGTTTATGTTGATAAGTACGCTCCAAGAATAGATTTGAAAATTGTTATTTAGGAGATCTGAAATGGATGTTATCAGTATAGGATTTGGAAATTTTTTAAATAAAAATAGAATTGTCAGTGTAGTTAATCCGAATTCTGCGCCCATGAAAAAACTTAAAGAGCAGCTCAAAAAGGACAGCAAGATGATTGATGCAACAGAAGGGAGAAAAACACGATCTATCATAGTTATGGACTCCGGGCATATTGTGCTCTCCGGTCTGGCTTCTGCAACTATAGCCGAGAGAATGGATAAATGAATGTAATTTTTGTTATATCTTCACCGACAGGAGTGGGCAAATCAACTGTGTGCGATGTTATACAAAAAAGATATGCCGATAAAATTAAACGCGTTATTACCCATACAACGCGCATTCCGAGGAAAAATGAGCATAATGCCGAGGATTACTACTTTGTCAATGAACAGGATTTTCAAAAAGGTATAAAAAATGGTGATTTTGTAGAGTGGGCTATGATTCATAACAACTATTATGGCACAAGCAAGAAAGCTTTAGATGATGTTTTAAATGCCGGATTTGATGTTATTCTCGCAATAGATGTGCAGGGAGCTATGAATATTATAAAACTTTTTGATAATGCTGTGAGTATATTTATGCTGCCGCCGTCATTTGACGAGTGGATGAAAAGAATAAATAAAGATAATGTGAGATATGATGTAAAAAATAGATTGAGGACAGCAATAGATGAATTCGGATATGTAAATTATTTTGATTATTGTATAATTAATGATGATTTGAATTCAGCGGTTAAATTATTGGAGAATATAATGTTGTCGGAACATTGCAAGGTTAAGTTTTCCGAAGATAAAAACAACGATCTTGTCTTAAAATTGAAAGAAGAAACTAAAAAATATTTGGAGGTATAGGATGGAAATGCGTATGTCTGATATAGTTAATGGAGCTCTAAAACATTTTAACAGTAGATATGAGCTTGTCAGGGTTTCCGCTTTGAGGGTGAATTCTCTTATAAAAGGTGATAAAATTCTGCTTGATCCGAAAAAGGTTGATTCTCATAAGGCTGCTACTATAGCACTGCTTGAAATGCAGGAAGGATTATGGGAGAGGAAATAGACAAAAATATACTTTCTCTTTATAAAGATTTTGAATCTAATATAAAAGTTAAGGATGTTGATTTAGATAACGTTTATAGGGCGTTTTTATATGCTTACGAGAAACATGAAGCGCAAAAGAGGGCATCCGGAGAGAATTATATCATTCATCCTATTGCCGTGGCTAATATTGTTTCTACGCTTTATTTGGATGAGCAGAGTCTTATTGCGGCTCTGCTTCATGATGTTATTGAAGATACAAATGCGTCAAAAACCGAGATAGAAGAAAAATTCGGCGCTGATGTGCTTTTTTTAGTTTTATCACTCACAAAAATAGGAAAAATAGAATATAAAAGCAAAGAAGAAACACAGGCGGACAACTTTAGGAAGATGATTGTAGCTATGGCCAAGGATATAAGAGTTATACTTATAAAATTGGCGGATCGACTCCATAATATGAGGACCATATGCTATCTGAATAGGGAAAAACAGATAAGAATCGCCAGAGAAACTTTGGATGTCTATGCCCCTATTGCGCATAGACTTGGAATATATTGGATTAAATCTGAGTTGGAAGACCTAAGTTTTAAGTATCTTTATCCGGAAGATTATAAGGATTTGGAAAAGCGTGTTGAGGAGAGTCTCAGGCAGAAACAGGGAGTTATAAGATTTGTAGAATCTCAAATAAAAGATGATATGCGGGAAGCCGGTATAAGATGCCGCGTGAACGGCAGAGTAAAAAGTTTATACAGCATATATACAAAAATTAAACGTAAGAAAATAGATTTTGGGGGTGTTTATGATTTAATTGCTTTGAGAATAATCACAAAAACCGAAAGTGACTGCTATGCTGCATTAGGTATAATACACAGCAAATACAAGCCTCTGCCCGGTAAATTCAAAGATTATATAGCACTGCCTAAGCAAAATATGTATCAATCGCTTCACACAACTGTGTTTGGGCCAAGCGATGCTGTAATGGAGATACAGATAAGAACAGAAAAAATGCATGAAATTGCAGAAAGTGGTATAGCAGCCCATTACAGATATAAAGAGGGAACGAAGTTTGACAAGAACGATAAGCATTTTTTGTGGCTTAGACATCTTTTGAAATGGCAGAATGAACTGCAGAATTCGAAAGAATTTTTAAATACAATGAAATATGACCTGTTCATGGGCGAAATATATACGTTCACGCCTGCAGGTGATTTAAAGGTTTTGCCAAGAGGTTCAACACCTGTTGATTTTGCTTATTCCGTGCATACCGAAATAGGCAATACATGCACCGGAGCAAAGGTTAACGGCAAGATGGTGCCTTTAAAACATAAATTAAACAGCGGCGATATAGTTGAGATTCATACCCGGCAGCGCCATATGCCTTCGCGCGATTGGCTGAATTTTGTTGCCACCAGCAAAGCGAGAAGTAAAATAAGACAGAAAGTTTCGGAAAATGAGAAAAAAGAAGCTGCACGTATAGGAAGAGATCTGCTTGCAAAAGAACTGTCTAAGATAAATATAGGAATACAGGAATTTACCAAAGAAAAAAATATCGATGACATATGCTCAAATTTTGGAGCCAATTCCATAGAGGAACTTTTTTCAAAAATAGGATTTGGAAAAATTAATGCATCATCTGTAGTTTATAGAGCATACTCTATTAAAGCAAAAAAACAGAATAAGCCTATTAATACAAAAATTACCTATAAGGTTAATGTAGATGGTATGGGTAATGTTATGATGAAACTGGCGAAATGCTGTAAACCTGTATATGGTGATGATATTATAGGTTATATAACAAGAGGCAGGGGAGTCGTGATACACAGAAGTGACTGCAAAAATATAAAAAGAATAGGATATGATTGCGAAAGATTGATAGATGTGGGATGGGACGAAAGCGGCAAAAAAATACCTATAATATTAAAAGTTATAGTTTTAAATAAAATGGGCGTACTCGCAAACGTGACGAATATAATATCAAAACGCAATATAAACACAAAAGATTTTAAAATGAAATATATAGATGATAAGGATGAAAAGGCTTTATTCACTTTTTATTTAGAGATAAATAAAAAAAATGATATAAACGATTTGGTAAGAGCTTTAAAAGAGAATAAAAATGTTGTTGATGTTGAGCGCACGAAAATATTAAAATAAGGTGGTAAAAAATGTTTTTTCAGTCAATAATGAACTATTTTTCAAGTGATTTAGCTATAGATTTAGGAACCGCTAATACACTTGTTTATGTTAAAGGCAAAGGCGTGATTATTAACGAGCCAAGTGTGGTGGCAGTTAAAAAAGATTCAAAGGGCGGCAAAAAAGTGCTTGCCGTGGGCAAAGAAGCGAAAGATATGGTGGGAAGAACACCCAGCAATATAGAGGCTATAAAACCCCTTAAAGACGGAGTTATAGCTGATTTTGAAGTGAACGAGAGAATGCTGAGGTATTTTATTAAAAAATCCAAAGGAAAGCATAGTATATTTAAGCCGCGCATTATCATAGCGGTTCCCCACGGTATTACACAAGTTGAAAAAAAGGCGGTTAAAGAATCTGCAGTAGATGCAGGAGCAAGGGATGTATATTTAGTCGAAGAACCTATGGCTGCCGCTATAGGTTCAGGGTTGCCTGTTCAGGATGCCGTAGGAAGTATGGTTGTTGATATAGGCGGAGGTACTACGGAAGTTGCCATTATATCTTTAGGCGGTATTGTACATAGCGTTTCTGTTAGAACCGGCGGTGATAAAATGGATTCTTCCATAGCAGGGTATATAAAGAAAAAATACAGTGTGTTAATAGGCGAGAGCACTGCAGAGAAAATTAAAATAGAATGGGGGAATGTATACTCTGTTGAAGAAATGGAGCAGGTAAATAATATAACGATAAAAGGGATTGATTTAATAACGGGCGTACCTACTTCTATAGATATATCTACCGAAGAGATTAAGGAAGCGCTTAAAGACCCTATAAACGTTATAGTGGCATCTGTTAAAGATGCGCTTGAGCAGACTCCTCCTGAGCTTGCAAGTGATATCGTTGACGGCGGTATTATGCTGACCGGCGGAGGTTCGCTAATCAGGGGACTGGATCAATTATTAAAAAAAGAAACTGGCTTGCCGGTCATTGTTTACGAAGATGCTCTGTTTGCTGTTGTTAAAGGTGTAGGTATAATATTAGATAATATTGATTTAATGGGCGAGGTAACGATGGAATAATTTTATGAAATATTTGCTTGCATCTCTTGTTCTATCTTTTTTCTTAACTCTATTTTTCAATTTATATGAATCTTTTTTATATAGTCTGCATACTTTTACTATTAATGTTACTGTTTTTATAGAAAAGCCTATATATACTGCTGTGAATAAATTAAAGGAATTGAATAATGATTATATATTGCTTATTAATACTGAGCAGGAGAATGGATTTTTAAAGAAGCATATAGCAAATTTAGAAATAAAAAATAAATTCCTGCAGTCATCTTGGAAAAATAACCATAGTTTAGAGAATTACAGTTCCTTGCATCTGATATTGGGCAGGTTTGGCTTAAAAGCAAATTTTATAATAGATAAACTGTATATAGTGCCCAATAAAAAGCTTGATTTATCAAGAAATGATTGTGTGGTTCTCTCTAGAAAATTAAAATTGATAGGGATTGTGAATAAAAAAGAGGGAAGCGGATATAGCGTTAAAACTGTTTTTGATAATAATTTTGTAGCAGATGTCTATGTAGAACACAAAGATAATAGATACAGGTCATTTTTTATGGGAGGAAAGTATGACGGTATAGCAAAATTTCTTGACCCGGAATCCAAAATAAGACCTGGAGATGCTGTTTACACTTCAGGAGTGTTCGGAAAATATCCGGCCGGCATAGAGATAGGAAAAGTGAATAGTGTTATAAATAAAAATGATTACTACAAAATAGCAAAAGTCAGTATAGACAGGAGTTTTTTTAACGACTACAATGTCTATGTATTATGTAAAAAGAGACAGAAATGATTATTGCAGATATAATTTTCCTTTTTGTGTTTAGCACAGTGTATGCAGAAATAGTGAATTTTATTGTTGTATATTCAGATACTCTATTGATTTTGTTTGCACTCGGGTCAATTGGGTACAGTTCAGCAGCCTCGGAAAAAGACAGTATTTTATTGGCTGCGGCATTTGGGTTTTTGTCGGATATAATTTCGTTAAATCATATATTTTATTTTACGTTTTTTTTCCCCCTGCTGGTATTTTTCTCTAACTATGTGAGACGTCAATTTAATATATCTTATAGCGCTGTCATTACTTTTTGTTTGTTAATATTTGTAATATATTTTGCCTATGTATATATGTTTTCCATATTTGAAATTGTGTTTTTTGTTTCGGTTTTCATACTGTTTTATAATATATATATACTCACTTTGAAGATATATAAAGTGGTTGATAAGAATGCCGAAGAAAGATGATTATATTTATGGAATTAGAAATTTTAAGTCCAGCGTATTTTATCTTAAAATCATTATAATTGTTTCTGTTTTAATTATTATAGCGAGATTAGCGTATCTTCAAATTATACAATATAAATATTTTAATAGTGTTTCGAAAAGAAACTCCATCAGGCTAATCAAGATATTTCCTCCAAGGGGCATTATTAAAACCTCAGACGGTATAATTTATGCTAAAAATATTCCCGTCTTTTCATTATATTACACAAGAAACAGGAAAATGAATTATCAAGAGCTAAAGCTGCTATCATATATACTGCATATTAACATAAAGCAAATAAAGAAAAACATATTATCACATGCAGTTTATTCTACTTTTCTCTTGGAATCGGATATAAATAAAAAACAGGTATTTATTCTCTTGTCCGACAAGACAAAACTTCCAAATGTTTCTGTTGAAGTTGCTCCGAAGCGTATTTATCCAAATGATGCTGAAGCATATGCGCATATAACAGGATATATTAGTAAAATTACAAAAGAAGATCTGCAAAATATGCCTTTTTATGCGCCTGGTGAATTAATAGGGAGGGGCGGTATCGAGAAAAAGTATAATAGTGCATTAATGGGCAAGATGGGTGTTAAAGAAACAGAAGTGAACGCTGACGGCAGCAAGGTTAAATTGTTATCTGAAACGCTCCCCCAAAAAGGTGATAATGTCGTGCTCACTATCAATGCTAAACTGCAGACTTTTTTATATGAATTATTAAAAGATTACGAAGGTTCTATCATTGTTATGAGAACAGATGGAAGCATACTCGGCATGGTCAGCAGACCATCTTTTAATCCAAATGATTTCGTGAATGGAATGAGCAGAAAAAAGTGGAGAGATTTAAAATCTAAAAAAGGTTTATTTGATATTAGCACACAAGGTGTTTATCCTCCAGGTTCATTGATAAAGCCCTTTATTGCTTTATCTGCGCTAAAAGAAAAAATAATAACGCCAAGTAGTGTATTAAATTGTCCATGCAATATAAAAATAGGGAAAAATATATACAGGGATTGGAAATACGGCGGGTTCGGAAAAATAAATTTAGAGCGGGCGATAGAGAGTTCTTCAGATGTTTTTTTCTATCAAGTTGGAATGAAATTGGGTATAAAAAGTATAGATACAAATTTAATGCAATTTGGTTTTGGCATTAAACCTAAGCTTTTTTATAGTGATAAAGGCGGTAATCTTCCGTCGGCACTGTGGAAATATAAGCACTTAAAACAGGATTGGTATTTGGGTGATACTATAATTACATCGATAGGGCAGGGGTTTTTTACGGTAAGTCCATTGCAGGTTGCTGTTGCTTTTTCCATTATAGCTAATAACGGCATAGGTTACAGGCCTCATTTGGTTAACGGCATGGAAAAGATGTCATATTTTTTTAAAAGTAAATACTACAACGATATAAAAAATGCATTATGGCTTGTTGTTAATGGTAAATACGGCACGGCTTCATCTGCTAAAGTTGATGGAATGAACATATGCGGTAAAACAGGAACAAGCCAAGTTGTATCAAGCAGTATGTATAAAAAATTTAGAGAAAGAAACAAGAAAGGAAAGCTCAGCAAGAAACAGCTGCTGAAATACACTCCTCATGCCTGGTTCGCATCGTTTGCCCCAAAAATAGATCCTAAAATTGTCGTTGTGGTTTTTTTAAAACACGGCCGAACGAGCGGCAATGCCGCAAAAAAA
>CAZOGA010000006.1:19371-21839 GCA_964579095.1 uncultured Desulfurellales bacterium | reverse complement strand
TAATTTTACTTGGATAAATCTTGTGCTTTTCCTTAATTCAAAATCTAAAATCTAACATTTATAATTTATAATTTTCTATTGTGGAGTTGCAGAACTTGAAAAGTGTGTAAGGTCAATCTATAGAATAACTGCTATTTTTTGTAAACCTTTACTTTTATTTTGCTGTGAGTAGAATTGCAATCTATTATGGTTGAACTACTTAGCCCGGGCGGCAATTTGGAAAAAATAAGAACAGCCGTTAACTATGGTGCTGATGCTGTATATTCAGGATATAAAAAATTCGGATTGAGATCGCGGGCAGGCAATTTAGATAAAGAACAGCTCAAAGAGGCAATAGCGTTTGTTCATAAAAGCGGCAGAAAATTTTATCTTACGCTTAATTCTTATCTTTTTGACAAAGAATTTGACGAATTAATAGAGTTTGTTAAATTTTTAAATAACTATCCTCCGGATGCTCTGATAATATCTGATCTCGGCATATTAAATGTGGTGAATGACCTGACCCATATACCTGTTCATATGAGTACACAGGCTAATATTACAAATTCATATGCTGCAGGTATACTAAAGCACTATAATGTTGAGCGTATTGTGGGCGCGCGCGAAATGAATTTGGACGATATACGCTCATTTGTTAAAAACAGTTCCGTAGATTTGGAAGTTTTTGTTCATGGTGCTATGTGTATGTCTTATTCAGGCAGGTGTTTTTTAAGCTCCTATCTTACAGGCAGAAGTGCAAATCAAGGTGACTGCGCACAAAGCTGCAGATGGAAATATACTATTATTGAGGAGACAAGGAAGAACAGTCCGCTAATGGTTGAGGAGCATAAAGAGGGTGCTTTTATATTTAACTCATATGATATGTGCGCAGTGGAAATATTAGACGAAATAGTAGATGCAGGTGTCTCATCGATCAAAATAGAAGGAAGGATGAAAAGTGTTTATTACACGGCCGCTGCAACGGCAGTTTATAGAGATGCTTTGGATACAATTTTGTCAGGCGGTGATTATACAGCAAAAATACCGTTTTATATGGGTGAACTTAAAAAGATAAGCCACAGGCCGTATTCTGCGGGATTTTATAAAGGTGCGCCTATGCAGTATACAAAATCATCGGGTTATGAGAGAAATTGCGATTTTATTGCGGTTGTGGAAAAAAAGGAAAAAGAGAGGATATATTTAAAATTAAGAGGGCAGCTTAAAAAAGGTGAATATGAGTTTTTTACACACGATTTAAGAATTTTGCACATCGATATAAATAAAATATACAATATAGACGATGCTGAAAAAAGTGTTGGCAACCCGAATGAATTTGTGTATATTTATGCCGATGTGAATGTTGAAAAATTAGATATATTGAGAAGGTGCAGTTGAGAGTATTGTCAGGCAGCCTTAAAAATAGATCGATATATTTTAAAAAAGACAAATTTTTAAGACCGACCCGCAGTATAGTGAGAAAATCTTTTTTCGATGCAGTACAGTTTCTAATAAAAGATTCTGTGTTTTTGGATCTGTTTGCCGGTGCCGGCAGCATAGGCATAGAAGCGCTGTCGCGTGGTGCTGAAGAGGTGTTTTTTGTGGATAATAGTTCAGAAAGCATTAATATTATTTCTAAAAATATTGGCGTATCCGGTAAAAATAATGCGCACCTGCACAAAACCGATGCCCGTAATTTTTTATATATGCCCTATATAAATCAGATAAATTTAGCTTATATTGATCCTCCGTATAGTTTTGACATAAACGCTTTTTTAAAGATTTTTTTTGAGAGGGTAAAAAACGATGCCTATGTGTGCGTTGAGCATGAGTCTAAAGTGATTGTAAAAGATAAATTTTTCGAGTTTTCTAAGATTAAAAGTAAAAAATTCGGCAGAAATATGTTAGATTATTTTGAGGGTAAAAATGGGTAATAAAACCGCTGTTGTACCGGGCACATTTGACCCAATTACAAATGGTCATGTGGATATTATAAAAAGGGCTCAATCTATTTTTGATCGGGTCATAGTAGCTATTGCGACAAATTCAAGCAAGATACCGCTGTTCGATTTTAAAGAGAGGCTGACAATAACAAGAGAGGTGGTTAATGCAAACCCCTGCCTGAGGAATGTTGAGGTTAAGGGTGTGAATGGGCTGCTTGTAGATTTTGCTCAGAAACATGGCGCAAAGGTTATCGTAAGAGGTCTGCGTGCAGTTTCGGATTTTGAATATGAGCTTCAGATGGCGTTCATGAATAGACGGCTCAATGAGAGCGTGGAGATTATGTATATGATGCCCTACATTAAATTTTCTTTTTTGAGTTCCAGCATAGTAAAAGAGGTATTTTATAATAAAGGTGATATAAGCCAATTTGTGCCTGAAATTGTGATCAAACATATGAAAAATAAGTTAAAAAATTGACGAAGGAGTGGTTGTATGAGTAAAAGCAAGCTGAATAAAGCTATTGGTTTGATTGAACCGTCTATGACAAT
>CAZOGA010000006.1:0-19271 GCA_964579095.1 uncultured Desulfurellales bacterium | reverse complement strand
GTTTCTGCATTTTATGGAAAATCATATAAGGGCAATAAGATAAGCAATTCTATGGATTTTTCCATGCTTTTGCTTGAGTATGCGCGTGTTGCAGTAGTTCCGGGTGTTGCGTTTGGAGATGATAATTATTTAAGGGTATCGTTTGCAACAAGCATGGAAAATATTGAGAAAGGTATGAGGGTGTTTAAAGACTTTATCAAACAAATACAATAATGGATGACAAAGAAAATAAATACCAAGATGATGAAGTTATAGTAATAGAAGAGCCTGAAGAAGAAAAAGAAACGCATGATGCCCGGTCGGAAACAAAAATAGGGGAGGCGCCGCCTCCCCCTGATAGACCTAAAAGAAAAAAAGTTGTTTTTTTAATAATAGGCATTTCAATAGTAATTATTTTTTTATTGGCTTATTTGTTTCTAAAACCTCAAAAGAGACAAATAACAGTTAAAATGCCCGTAAAGGCTGAGATAAAAAAAGGAAAAATTAAAAAAGTCCAGATTAAACCCGAAGTATATAATCCGTCAATTGACGTTCATTTTATTAATGCCATCAGGCTTGAGCAAAACGGTAAATTCAATGCTGCAATTAATGAGTTAAAACAGGCAACATCGGATATTTATCTATCATATTATAACATAGGCTTAATATTTTTGAAATTAGGAGACATTAAGTCAGCGAGATTTTTTCTATTAGATAAAACGATAAATTATCTATTGTTCAGTATAAAAAATAATCCCAATTATACAGATGCATACTTCAATCTTTTTAGAGTGTATATGATGGACAGGCAATATGATAAGGCAAAACAAATTATAACAGCTTTAAAACAAAAAAATATAGCTTCATATAAAATAGAACTTATGGAAAATTACTACGACTATATAACAAAAATAAATTACAATAACATGTATAGTAATTTAAAAAATCTTATTGCACAGAAGCCCGATAATGTTCTGCTTAATAATATGTCGGGATGCATAAATTTGGCTGACGGCAATATAAAGCAGGCATATGATAATTTCAGCAGGGCAATATCCGAATATTCCGACAACAGCGCATATTATAATTTGGCTTTATTGGACATAAACAATAAAAATTATGCAGAGGCTCTTAACTATCTGTCCAAAAGTTCCTTTATAGAATTTGATAAAATACCGCAGAAAAATTATTTGGAATCTCTTTTGTATATGCGTGCGGGGAATACTGATAAGGCGTTTTATTATCTAAGGCTGAATAAACATAAAGCAAAATTGTCCGAGCACGTATTTATCAAACCGGCTCTTGCGAAGAGCTATACGCTTAATAATTATATAGATAAAAATCACATATCCTGTCTTATAGCTGCAGAGATATTAAATATGTATTTAAAGCCTATTAAATTAACAATAAAACCGAACAATAACATGGAAATGGGCAACGTATATACTTTTTTAGGACTATTTTCAAAAGCGGAATCAGAATATAAAATAAGTGCGAATAGGGCAAAGGCTATACTTTTATCACAAAGGGCAATAAAGCTGTATTTGCAGGGAAAATTGAAACAGTCCTTAAACTATTATATCAAAGCATTGAATGTGGAAAAAAACGACCCTATTTTAATGTATAATGCAGCCATAATGCAGCTTAAAAATCATAATTTGAAATCAGCGAGACGATTATTCATATATTTGAACAATAAATATAGGGAATTCCCTATGCCTTACCTGGGATTGTCTATAATACATCAGTTGGAATTTGATAACAAAAGTTCTATGCTTGCTCTGCAGAATTTTATGAGCCGCATAAAAATACACAGCCTGCAGGAAAAATTTATGGACCTATATGTAATGTCCAATGTAATTCTGCACAATAAATACAATCAGGAGCATTTCAAGCAATTGACGAATGATGAAAAACTTGTTGTTCTGAACATAGAAGCGGCGATGGACAAAGATCTAAATTTTATGGATTTATCCGGCGATATAAAACGTTATCTTCATATGTCTATGAATACATCCTCTTATGAAACAATATTGGAATATTTTAACAAATATTATAAGACAGATCATACACAAAGAATGCTGGCTGATTTTTATCTTATCCAAGGTGAACCCAATAAGGCGTACAAAGCTATGTATAATATGCAGCACTACACGGGCTTGGATTATTACAAACTTGGTTTGGGATATCTTTTGGCAGGGTTTAATAACGCTGCTGATAATTTTCTGACGAAGTCCATTTTAAAAGATTCAAACTATTATGAACCCTATTTTGCCAAGGCCGTTATTCAAATTGAAAAGCGTAATATAGAGGGAACAAAATATTATTTAAAGCTGGCGAAAGGCAAACTGCATTATGAAACAGATATACAATTATTGTATGATATAGAGTTACAATGAGAAAGTTTATTAAAACTGTCATAGCACTTTTCTTTACGCTGTTATTTTTTGTTATGATAGGCGCGGGAATTTATATTTTTTCGATATATGCGCAGGTGAAAAACAGCGTACAGGAGAAAATTAACGTTAATATTTTAGCACTTCCCACAAAAGTGTTTTCCTCGGATGGAAAATTAATAGCGAGCTTCGGATTGCAGAATAGAATACCTGTGAAACTGAATGAGGTTTCGGCAGATGCAAAGCATGCAGTAATAGCAGCAGAAGACGCTAATTTTTATGAACATGGTGCAATAGATATACTTGGGATTTTAAGGGCATTTTTAACAGATGTGATACATAGAAAATTTCTAGAAGGCGGCAGCACCATTACACAGCAACTGGTAAAAAATCTATACCTTTCTCCATCAAAAACAATCAGCAGAAAAATAAAGGAGATTATACTCTCGTACAATGTAGAAAAACGCTATTCAAAAGATAAAATACTTCAGTTGTATCTGAATACCGTTTATTTCGGATCCGGAGCATGGGGCATTGAATCTGCGGCGAGAACATATTTCGATAAAAATGCAAAAAATTTAAATATTGCAGAGGGAGCGCTTTTGGCCGGGCTGATAAAAGCCCCAAGCGCCTATAATCCGTATAAACATCCCGGAAGAGCTAAAATAAGGATGATATACGTTTTAAACCAGATGCTGAAAAACAACTTTATAAATCATAAACAATATGCTGAAGCTATGCATAGCAGAATTGTTTTAAAAAAACAGGGCGCAAATATTTTTGGAATATTAATGGCTCCTTATTTTACGGATTACATAAGAAGTTATTTAATAAACAAATACGGCGAGGATGTTATATATAAAAGCGGATTTAGGGTGTACACAACATTGGATACACGTCTGCAGAGATATGCGTTTATAGCTGTTAAAAAAGGTGTTTTAAAGTTATCCGGAAGAAAATACAGAGGGCTGCAGTCTGCTCTAATTGCTATGGATCCGAAAACCGGTTATATTAAGGCAATGATAGGCGGTTTTGATTATAAAAAAAGCCAATTTAACCGTGCACTGCAGGCAGAAAGACAACCGGGCAGTTCATTTAAACCTTTTGTCTATTTAACAGCGCTGCAGCAGGGGTATATGCCGACAGATACGATAGACGATTCGCCTGTGGTATTCAGGTTTAATCATCAAGAATGGCGTCCTGAGAATTATTCAGGTAAATTTCACGGCACAATAACCTTGATGTATGCCTTAGTGCATTCTGTCAATGTGGCTACAGTTAAGCTTCTAAACTATGTAGGCGTGGATAATGTGGTAAGCAATGCAGAAAAATTGGGTATATCGGAAAAAATTCCTCACAATTTATCCATAGCTTTGGGCTCTCTTTCGGTAAAACTTATAGAAATGGTAAGAGCCTATGCTGCATTTGATAATTACGGACTTTTACCCAAGCCTATATTTATAACAAAAATAACGGACAGAAACGGTAATGTAATTTACCGGAATAAAGCTTATTTAAAAAGAGAATTTTCAGAACTGAACGGTTTTATGCTTACGGGTATGCTGAGAAATGTAATAAATTACGGCACGGGAAGAAGAGCCAAAATATTGGGTAGGCCGTTGGCCGGAAAAACCGGAACAACAAACGATTTTCATGATGCCTGGTTTATAGGATATTCCCCTCATCTTGTTGCCGGCGTATGGACAGGATATGATAATAACAAAACAATATTTAAAGGTGCTGAAGGTGCGAGGGCGGCGCTGCCTATATGGATGGATTTCATGTCTAATGCATTAAAAAATAAGCCTATAGGAATATTTCCAGTTCCAAAAGGTGTAACGGATGAGGTTCTGCAGATGCTGTCCAAGCCGCCGGAGCCGGAATCTGTAAACACGAAACCGGATATACAAAATTTATATGACAATATAGTTAATTAGATGAATTATAATGAAAATATTATTATAAACAAAATAGATGAACAGTACATAGGATCAAGGATAGACAGCGTTATTGCGGATATTTTGAATATACCGAGAAACCGCGTGCAGCATTGGATAAAAGATAAATCTGTAAAGATAAACAACAGTTATACTGCAAAAAATTATAAGCTTAAGTCGGATGATAATATTGAAATAACGGTTCCTGAAAAAAAGGCAATTGAGGTGAATATATCAGATGCACCTATAAAAATTGTATATGAAGATAATGATCTTATCATTGTGGATAAACCCAGCAATTTAGTAGTTCATCCAGGTGCGGGAAAAGAGTTGGAAAGCGTGGTCGGAGCGCTGCTTTATAGAAAAAAGAACTTATCGAACATAGGTGCGCCGATGAGGCCGGGAGTTGTGCATAGAATTGATAAAAACACATCCGGTCTTATAGTATTGGCGAAAAATGATGAGTCTCATTTTTTGCTTGCAAAACAATTTTTTAACCATACTATTAAAAGAAAATATTTGGGGATTGTAACCGGTCACTTGAAAGAGGAAAATGGCGCAATAAACGTTCCCATCGGAAGAAATCATAAGAACCGTAAAGTTTTTTCCGCTGATAAAAATGGGAAATCTGCTGTTACGCATTTTAAGTTGATAAAAAGATTAAATGGTATGGATTTGGTCAAATTTGAACTGGAAACCGGAAGAACGCATCAGATTCGTGTACACATGAGCCATATTCATCATGCATTGGCTGGCGATAAGGCGTACGGCGGCAGGAGCGATCATATGAAACGTCAGGCGCTTCATGCGTTCTTTTTGGGTTTCATACATCCGGGTACAAAAAAATATATATCATTTTATTCTCCATTGCCGGATGATATAAAAAAACTTATAAAGCAGGGAGGTTGTTTATGAAGAAGCTTATATTGATAATTATGGGAATGCTGTTAATATCGGGTTGTACCGCACTACAGAGAAAACAGACGCCGTCTTCCAATATACCGCCGGTTACAGGAATAAGCGCGGAAGGCGGGATCAAAAGCGTCCGGCTGAAATGGAGTCCTGTGAGTGTTGAGAATATACATATAAACGGATACATTATATACAGGTCATCATCTAAAGGGGGACCTTTTGAAGAAATAGGCAGAACGAAAGATGCTTTCTCAACCGAATATTTGGATAATGGTGGGTTTTTAAAACATTTGGGAAACAGCACAACATATTTTTATAAGATATCAGCATTCAACAAACAGGCTGTGGGCACCCCCTCAGCAGCAATATCAGCCACAACGCAGCCGCCGCCTGCGGCAGTGACAGATATATATACCAAAAGCGGATTGCCCAGGATGGTTGTTGTTCAATGGAAACCTCCTAAAGATAAAAGTGTTGCATACTACAATATATATAGAGGTTCGTCTAAGATAGGGCCTTTTAAGAAAATAGGTAAAAATAAAGGGTATTTGAATACATTCTTTGTTGATAAAGGATTAAAGGATCAATCTGTCTATTATTATTCCGTTTCATCTGTAAATTATGACGGAATAGAGAGCGACATTGTTGCGTCTGCAAAAGCTGTAACAAAGTATAAACCGCAAAATGCGAGAAAGATTAGTGCTCAACCCATAGGTGCAGGAGCTGTTTTGGTGCAGTGGTGGCCCAGCTATACATCCGATGTAACAAACTACATTATATACAGAGGCACCTCTTTGAAATCTTTTTCAAAAATTGCCAAAGTTACATCGGATAAACTGTCTTATAAAGACAGCAGCCTAAATCCCGGAACAACATATTACTACAAAGTTGATGCCTTAGATAAAGATAATATAGAAAGCAGCTCAAAAGAGACTGCAAGCGTAACTACTTATCCTATACCTGATGCCTCAAAAGGCATTTCGGCTAAGGAATTAGAGGATGGATCAGTGATTATACAGTGGGATAAGGTGCAGGGTGATGTGGTTAAATATATACTTTTTAAGAGGCATTTTCTTATATTGACAGAAAAAGTCACGGAAACTGAAGACAATTCGTTTATTGATAAAAATGTAAAGAACAACACAACATATTATTATTGGGTAAGATCGGTTGATAAATATGGGCAGATAAGTGGAAATTCACCCGTAGTTTCCGTTAAAATTAGATAATGTTTGTTAAATTAAACAGTGCTTTTGTTTTGGGCATAGAAGCGCAGAATATTTCGGTTGAAGTAGATTCATCGCGCGGTCTGCCGGCCATGACTATGATAGGTCTTGCAGAAGGCGCAGCGAAAGAGAGCAAAGACAGGGTGCGCAGTGCGCTTATAAACAGCGGAATCAGAATACCTCCCAAAAAAATTACGATAAATTTAGCTCCTGCGGATATTAAAAAACAGGGCTCGGGATTTGATTTGGCAATCAGCGTCGGGTTGGCTTTAGTGTCCGGCATCGTGATTGAGCATGAAGGATATATGTTTGCATCGGAATTATCATTAGACGGCCACCTGCACTACATAAAAGGCATTTTCCCCATAAGTATACTTGCAAAGCAGCGTAATCTTAAATTGGTTGTAAGCAGAGAAAATGTTGAGGAAGCAGTTTTGGGCGGTGCTGTTGTTTATGGTTTTGATACACTTATTGAGGTGCTGAATTTTCTTGCGGGAGAAAAAGAGAAACAGCCGGAGAGACAGAATAAAGAAATAATAAACTATGCAGATTATGATGTAGATTTCGCGGATGTTAGAGGGCAATTGAAAGCAAAAAGGGCTGCGGAGATAGCCGCAAGCGGGTTTCATAATATATTGTTTATAGGTCCGCCCGGCGCAGGCAAAAGCATGATTGCGAAACGTATTCCCACAATATTGCCCTCGATGAGCAGAGATGAAATACTCGAAACCACGCGTATATACAGCACTGTGGGGCTGCTTAATAAAAATAATCCCATTATGGCCTCAAGACCGTTTAGAGCACCTCATCATACATCAAGTGATGTAAGTTTAATAGGGGGAGGCAGCGACGCAAGACCGGGTGATGTGACATTGGCAACAAACGGGATTTTATTTTTAGATGAGCTTCCGGAGTTTAAAAGGAATGTTATAGAAGTTTTGAGACAGCCGTTAGAAGATGGGTATATAACCGTATCAAGAGCAAAATTAAAAGTGAAATACCCCGCCTACTTTATGCTCGTTGCTGCAATGAATCCGTGTCCCTGCGGAAACTACGGTTCAAAACGCAAGGAGTGTACCTGCAGTTTTCAACAGATAAAACGCTATAGAAATAAAGTATCAGGTCCTATATTGGATAGGATAGATCTGCATGTTAATGTGCCTGAGGTGGATTATGAAGATATAAGCAGCAGCAGCTTAAGTTCGGAAAGCAGCAAAGATATAAGAGCGAGGGTAGAGCAGGTGAGAAATATTCAGAATAAGCGGTTTGAGAACGATAAGATTAACTATAATTCTCAAATGCTGCAAAGACACCTAAAAAAATATTGTAAATTAGATGATGAATCCAATAAAATATTAAAAGCTGCAATGGATAGATTCGGACTTTCGGCAAGAAGCTACTCTAAAACATTAAAGATAGCGAGAACTATAGCCGATATGGAATCTTCTGATAATATCTTGCCTAAACATATAAAAGAGGCTGTATCTTACAGGACGCTTGATATGGATAATTTATAGTTTTGACACTTGCCATATTGTAGGAAATAATCTAATATTTAGCGTAAATATATTTAAGGAGTTATTAATATGTCTTTTGTACATCTGCATAATCATTCGGAATACAGCCTGTTAGATGGTGCTTCAAAATTGCCGAATATACTGGAAAAAGCTAAAAAAGACGGTATGAACGCCGTAGCTCTTACAGACCATGGAAATATGTTTGGTGCGTTGGAATTTTACAAACTCGCCAAAAAAATTGGGATTAAGCCTATTATAGGATTTGAGGGTTATCT
Organism: uncultured Desulfurellales bacterium; assembly: GCA_964579095.1. Classification (GTDB taxonomy): domain Bacteria; phylum Campylobacterota_A; class Desulfurellia; order Desulfurellales; family Hippeaceae; genus CAJXLZ01. Next base: position 11,029 of record CAZOGA010000006.1, on the reverse strand, counting down.
TTCTCCCGAATCAATGGGTAATAAACAGGTGAAAGGCAACTATCATATTACACTTCTTGCTAAAAACGAGATAGGATACAAAAATCTTCTTTATCTGACGACTATGTCATTTACAAAGGGCTTTTATTATAAACCGAGAATAGATAAACAGCTGTTGAGAGAACACTCCGAGGGCATTATAGCAGGCAGTGCCTGTCTGCATGGCGAGATACAGATCAATCTGCTCAATAACGATTATGACGCGGCGAAAAAGGCGCTTCTTGAGTATAAAGAGATATTCGGCAGAGGGAATTTCTTTTTAGAAATAATGAGACATGGATTGGAAGATCAGATAAGAATAGAAAAAGATATAATAAAATTATCTCAAGAAACGGATGTTCCGCTTGTTGCTACAAATGACTGTCATTATCTGAATAAAGAGGACGCGCTTGCCCAAGATGCTCTTTTATGCATACAAACTAACAGACTATTATCCGACACCAACAGAATGCATATGGGCACTCAGGAATTTTACTTTAAAACTCAAGAGGAGATGTCTAAAACATTTGAAGACCATCCGGAGTTTGTGAACAATTCCCAGATTATAGCGGACATGATTGATTTGAAGTTGGATATAGGAACACTAAGGCCGCCTCATTATAAAACGGAAGATGGAACAGATGAGAAAATCTTCCTGCGGAACCTTGCGAATGAAGGTTTAAAAAAAAGATTAAACGAATCGCATGGTTCATACAGCAGCGAAGAGTATAAACTCTATAGAAAAAGACTGGATTATGAGATAGGTATCATAGAACAGATGGACTTTTCGGGATATTTTCTTATTGTTTGGGATTTTATTAATTATGCTAAGAAAAAGAAAATTCCTGTAGGACCGGGGAGGGGATCTGCCGCGGGCAGTCTCGTTTCATATGCTGTGGGTATAACGGATCTGGACCCTATAAAATATCATTTGCTTTTTGAGCGTTTTTTAAATCCGGAGCGTGTTACCATGCCGGATATAGATGTGGATTTCTGCGTTGAACGCAGAGATGAAGTCATAAAATATGTTAAGGAAAAATACGGTGAATATAATGTTGCCCAGGTTATCACCTTTGGAACAATGGCTGCGAAAGCCGTTACAAGGGACGTTGCGCGCGTTATGGGTTTTCAGTATAAGGACGCAGATAAAATAGCCAAGATGATACCCGATAAAGATGATTTAGACAGTGCGATAAAAGATAATAAGGAACTGAAACAGCTTATTAATTCTGATGAACAGGTAAAAAAATTATTTAAGATATCCAAAACGCTTGAAGGCGTAAAAAGGCATGCATCCACGCATGCTGCCGGAATTGTTATATCAACAGATCCTATTTACGAAAGATGTCCTATATATAAACCACCGGGTGTGGAAGATTTTGTTACTCAATTTTCAAAGGAATATTTGGAAGATGTGGGCTTGATTAAGTTTGACTTTTTGGGTTTAAGAAACTTAACGGTTATAGATTTAACGGTTAAATCTATAGGTAATGGGTTTGATTTAGCGAAAATTCCGTTAGACGATAAGGCAACATACGAAATGCTTCAGAGCGGCCACACATTGGGCGTATTTCAGCTTGAATCCGACGGCATGCAGAGATTAATAGTTAACCTTAAACCTGAGCATTTTGAGGATTTAATAGCTCTTGTGGCTCTTTACAGACCGGGACCACTGGGGAGCGGAATGGTACAAGATTTTATAGAAAGAAAACACGGTAGAAAGAAGGTTGAATTTTTATTGCCGGAACTTGAAAATATATTGAAGGAGACATATGGCATAATTCTTTATCAGGAACAGGTTATGCAGATAGCAAGCAAACTTGCTGGATATTCATTGGGAGAAGCGGATATCCTGCGTCGCGCAATGGGCAAAAAGAAACTGGAAGTTATGGAGAAACAGAGGCAGACATTCGTAGAGAGAAGCGTTAAAAATAGTATCAACAAAGATAAAGCGGATTATATTTTCGAGCTTATGATGAAATTTGCGGAATATGGGTTTAATAAATCACACTCGGCGGCTTATGCTTATATTGCATATCAAACGGCATACCTCAAAACACATTATCCGGCGCACTTTTTGAATGCACTTCTAACAAGTGAAAAAAACAATACGGACAAGATTGTAAAATACATAGAAGAATGCAGGCAGCTGAATATTAAAATATTGCCGCCCGATATTAATGAGAGTTTCAAGGATTTCACGGTCATAGATAGAGACGACAAAAAGACTATAAGATTCGGACTTGGTGCTATTAAAAATGTAGGCGAAAAAGCAATAGAAAATATCATAGAAGAGAGGGATGAGAACGGATATTATGTATCTGTTTTTGATTTTTTGAAAAGGGTAAACGGCAGAAAAACAAATAAGAAAGTGTTGGAGAGTCTGATTAAAAGCGGGTGTTTCGATTCACTTGGTATAAATAGGGCTAAATTGCTTGCATCACTTGATACGCTGATTGAATGGACAGCAAAAGCTTCCAAAAGATCTAAGAAGATGGGTTCATTATTTGGTAATAACAACTTAGTCGAGAAGAATGAATATCCTGAATTATCCGATGCTGAAGATATGACCAATGAGGAAAAGTTGAAGTATGAAAAGGAGCTGCTTGGTATATTTATCACATCCAATCCCCTTGAAGATTACAAAGCCGTTATATATAGTGTAATTACCGCAACAAGTAAAACATTGTGTAATATTGAGGAATCCGATAGAGTTATTATGGCAGGTACGCCTACAAGTATAAGAAAAGTAAAAACAAAGAGAAGGGCAACTATGGCTTTTATAAAATTTATGGATATGGACGGAACAATAGATGCCACTATTTTTCCGAAGTTATATGAAGAGAAGAAAGATGTAATAGAATCAAACGATATATTTATTTTAATAGGCAATGTGGACAAAACAGGTGATAAGTCAACACTGCTTGCACAGGATATAATAAAGATAAAAAATATTGAAAATTATATAGAAAGTGCAGTAATTGATATTGAAAATCAGCCGAAAGATAATATCACAAAAATCAAACATCTGCTTGAGGACAATAAAGGAAAAAGCGAATTAACAATAAAACTCCGAGATGAAAACAAGATTTATTGGATAAAAACGCTTATGCAGATTAAACCGTCCGAAACATTGATAAAATCAGTACATCAAATGGGTATGAATATACATATGAAAATTGCATAATGGATGACAGGATATCACTATTACAACTTTCCACAGATTAAACACTGCTGTTATTTCGCTCAATGTTCCCTAATGTCCTTCAACTAATGCAAACACATCTGCCGCGTTCACAATAATATGGCTGTGTGCAAAGCTTACTCCAGGTGGAATAGCAAGTTTTATATATGAATGGTGGTATCTTTTTTTATTTTATTCACCTATGCAGTTAATTTTTTCCTTAGATATAGTGCAGTATATGAGTTGGAATGCTTTATAAAATCTTTAGGATTGCCGGCGCCGACAACTTCACCCCCTCTGTCACCGCTTTCCGGTCCTAAATCTATAATATAATCTGCAGATTTTATTATATCCAGATTATGCTCTATGACGATAACGCTGTTTCCTGCATCTACCAATCTGTTCAAAACATCTATCAATTTTTTAACATCGTATATGTGCAGCCCGATAGAGGGCTCGTCCAACAGATACAGCGCATTGCCCTGCGTTGGGCGCATCAGTTCCCTCGCTATTTTTATTCTTTGCGCCTCGCCGCCCGATAATGTCGTAGCATTCTGGCCCAATTTCAGATATCCCAGCCCAACATCCTTTATAACGGATAATTTTTCTTTAATTTTCGGTATATTTGAGAAAGCTTCATAGGCTTGGTTGACGGTCATTTCCAATACATTAAATATGCTGCTGCCTTTATATTTTATATCCAATGTAGTCTCGTTGTATCTTCGTGCGCCGCATGCATCACATTTAACATATACATCCGGCAAAAATTGCATCTCTATCTTAATAACTCCTTCGCCTCTGCATTTTTCACATCTGCCGCCCTTAACGTTGAAGCTGAATCTTGACGGCTTAAAGCCCTGCGCCTGGGCATCAGGCAGTTTAGCAAACAGCTCTCTGATGTCTGTAAAAACAGATGTGTATGTTGCAGGATTGCTTCTTGGAGTTCTGCCTATAGGGGATTGATCTATTTTGATTACCTTGTCTATTTTATCGATGTTTTCCACTGAACCACATCCCTCAGCCCTGCCTTCTTCACGATTTATCTTATGCTTTACAAAATTATACAGACAATCAAATACCAAGGAAGATTTACCGCTGCCCGACACACCTGTAACGCAGACAAAAGACTGTGCGGGGAAATCCACATCTATATTCTTCAGATTGTGTACATGAGCTTTCTTTATGGAGATAAAAGAGTGCGGTTCTCTGCATATTTCAGGTGTAGATATATTGAATTTCCCTGATAAATATTTGCCTGTTAGAGAATTAGCATTTTTTTCAATCTCATCAGGTGTTCCCACAGCGGTTACTTCACCGCCCTTTATACCGGCTAAAGGACCCATATCTACAATATAGTCCGCAGCCTTAATAATATTCTCATCATGTTCCACGACAACGACAGTATTATCATTATCGCGTAGATCTTTAAGTGTTTTAATTAATCTATCCGTATCACGCGGATGCAATCCTATTGAAGGTTCATCTAAAACATAGATTATGCCAGTTAGATTGCTGCCCGCCTGAGTTGCAAGCCTGATCCTTTGAGACTCTCCGCCTGAAAGCGTGGATGCTCCTCTGTCCAACGATAAATAGTCCAGTCCCACATCTATAAGAAATTTAAGTCTGACTTTTATTTCTTTCAGTAATTTATCCGATATTATTCTTTTATATTCATCAAAGCTATTCTGTACGTTTGTAAAATATTTATAAGCATCTTTTATGCTGAGCCGCGTTGCTTCTATTATATTTTTATTCAATATTTTTACCGACAGACTTTCCTTGTTCAGTCTGTCTCCCCCGCACACGGGGCATTTCATCTCTTTCATAAGCAGCAGAATATCTTTTCTGACCTTAGGAGAATCCGTTTCTGAGAACTGCTGTATTATAAGATTAATAATTCCTATCCACTTTTTCTTTACACTGCTGCCTGTTCGCAAGCCATATTCTAGATCTTTGGTATATCCGTGCAAGATAATATCTTTCTGATTGTCTTTTAATTTTTCAAATGGCGTATACAGATCTATACTTAGTGTTCTGCAAGTTTGAAAAAGCATATCTTCATAATATGAGTATTTCATACCGCGCCATAATTTTATCGCTCCTTCGCGTAGAGATAGGTTTGGATTGGGTATCAGCTTGTCGAAATCAAGTTGATGTTTGACACCTAATCCATAGCACTCCTTGCATGCTCCCAATGGTGAGTTGAAAGAAAAACTTTGGGGAGTAATAGGCTTATAATTAATACCGCAATATGGGCAGACGAAGTGTTCCGAAAATATCTCATCCTTTTTGGAAACCATATCTTTTATATAAACGATGCCGCTGCTGATTTTTAATGCAAGCTCCACGGAATCTGTAATGCGTGTTTTTGAGTCATTTTTAACAATTAATCTGTCCACAACAAGAAAAATATTATGTTTTTTATTTTTATCTATTTCTATTTCTTCATCCAGCATATATTCGGAATCATCAACAATTACTCTGACAAATCCATCGCTTAAAAATTTTTCAAATTCTGTTTTAAACGAACCCTTTTTATTGACTGCGATCGGGGCAAGTATCATTATGCGTCTGTTCTTTTTTTTCATTATTTTTTGAACGATGGCCTGTGGTGTTTGTTTGTCTATCCTTCTGCCGCATGAATAGCAGAATACATCACCGGTATGTGCAAACAACAGCCTCATGTAGTCATAAATTTCCGTTATTGTGCCTACAGTTGAACGCGGATTTTTCGAAACACTTTTTTGATCTATGCTTATTGCAGGAGACAGTCCGTCTATTGAGTCTATATCGGGTTTGTCTATTTTTTCCAGGAATTGCCTTGCATAAGCACTTAGCGATTCTAAATATCTTCTCTGTCCTTCAGCATATAATATATCAAATGCAAGTGTTGATTTGCCGCTGCCGGACGGTCCTGTAATAACCGTTAATTTGGACTTGGGTATTTTCACATCTATATTTTTTAGATTATGAACACGTGCCCCTTTAATATGAATAAATTTCATCTATACTATTTTCTCTGTAAATTCCTGCTTTTGAAGGTTTCTAAAGGTGGCTATTTCTTTTGTAAATTGAAGTTCTACGCTGCCTATTGGTCCGTTACGCTGCTTTGCTATGATGAGTTCCGCCTTTCCTTTGTTGTTATCTTTGTTTTTGTTGTATACTTCATCCCTATATATAAATATGATAATATCCGCATCCTGTTCAATTGCTCCGGATTCTCTTAAATCTGCCATGACAGGCCTCTTATTCTCACGCAGTTCTACGCCTCTGTTTAGTTGTGAAAGGGCAATAATGGGAATATCGAGCTCCTTTGCCAATATTTTAAGAGAACGTGATATTTCCGATATTTCCTGCGTTCTATTTTCCTTACCCTTACCCTGCAGAAGCTGTAGATAATCTACAATAATTATATCTATATCTTTTTCAAGCTTCATTTTTCTTGCCTTGGTTCTAATATCAGTAGATGTCATAAATGAGGAATCATCTATGTATACTTTTGTGTGTTTTAATTTGTCCAATGTTTTTATTATATTATCGTTCCACTCATTCTCCTTGATAAACCCAGTTCTTATTCTATAAAAATCTATGCCGGAGATAGAGGAAATCATTCTTAAAACTATCTGTTTAGCTGTCATTTCCAGACTAAATATGCCGACTTTATATTGGTGTTCTGTTGACGAATTAATTGCCATATTTACAGCAAGTGCTGTTTTACCCATACTTGGACGCCCTGCTATAATTATTAAATCCCCATTTTGAAAACCGTTAGTCTTTGAGTCTAAATCGGCGAACCCTGTAGAAATGCCGGTTATAACATTCTGCCTCTTGCGCAAACCCTCTAAATATTCCATGGTGTCATCCATCATATTTTCAACAGAGTGATATTTTTCTATCTTTCTGCTGGATATATCAAATATCTTTTTTTCCGCTATATTTAGAATTTCATCAATATCCTCAGGCTCTTCATAGCATGCATTTGCTATTTCTGTTCCTGCGCTGATGAGCGAACGTAAAGTTGATTTTTTCTTTATAATTTGAGCATAATATGCGGCGTTTGCCGGTGCGGGAAGGTAGTCTATGAGGTTTACTATATAGGATGTACCGCCTGCAGATTCAAGTAGCCCCCTTTCTTTCAGGGTATTTGTTGTTGTGATCAGGTCAAAAGGCGCACTCTGCAGATAGAGCGACTTTAATATATCAAATATAACGGAATGTTTACTATCGAAAAAATCCACAGAATCTACTATTTCCAATACATCTGAAATTTTTGAGTTATCTAAAAATAAAGAGCACAAAAGTGCTCTTTCTGCTTCAATAGACTGAGGATATGTTCTGACTAAACTATTCATTCACTAATGGGTTTTACTATCACCTTTATATCCGCTTTAATATCTCTATAAATGGATATTTTGATATTGTACTCTCCCACCTCTTTTATAGGTCCTTTGGGCAGCTGTATATCTCTCTTGTCTATTTCTATAGATTTGTCCTTCAGCTTCCCATATATATCATTTGCGGCAACAGAGCCGAACAGTTTCCCCTTTTCCCCTGCTTTTGCTTCTATCTCTATAATTATGCCGTCCAGCAGATTTTTTAATTTTTCAGCAGAGGACATCTTTTCTTCTACCTGCTTATCTATTTTTTTCTTTTGTTCATCCACTAATCTTAAATTACTTTTAGTGGCGGGCATAGCCTTGTTGTTTGGGATAAGATAATTTCTGGCGTAACCGTCCTTAACCTTTTTTGTTGTTCCTGCATATCCTAAATTTCTTATATCTTCAAGTAGCACTACATTCATATTTATCTCCTACCCTTTAAATTTTGTATTAACCGTAAACGGCAATATTGCCATAACTCTTGCCCTTTTTATTGCCGTAGTCAGCATTCTTTGATGTTTAGCGCAGGTTGCTGTAGCTTTTCTGCCCAATATTTTGTATCTATCCGTTATATATTTCGATAAAATATTCACATCTTTATAGTCTATTTCATTTATCTTGTTTGAACAAAAATAGCAGAACCTTTTCCTGGGGTATCTGAAAAATCTCTTTTTTCTCGAATTATTTATCATCACATCCTCCGTTTATTTTTAAAATGGTATATCTTCATCTTCCGTCCCTTGATATTTGCTATCTTGGCCGGAGTTTTGCGTGTTATTCGCATTTTTGAACGATAAGAATTGGAAATTGTTTAGTGTAACTTCATGCTTTGAGCGTTTGTTTCCATTGTTGTCTTCCCAAGTTCTATACCTCAATCTTCCCTCGATAAATATAGGTGAACCTTTTTTGAAGTATTCTGCAATTGTTTCAGCCTGTTTTTTAAATGCCGTAACATCAACAAATAATACTTCCTGTCTTTGATTTCCTGATTCATCTTTGCCTATAGGTGTATTAACAGCTATTCCGAAATTGGCTATAGCCAGTCCGGACGGAGTAAAGCGCAGTTCAGGATCTCTTGTTAGATTGCCCATTAAAAAAATTTTATTTAGATTCGCCATTGTCTTCACTCTCTTGTGTTTCTTGAACAACTTTCTTTTCGTAATATAGTATATCTTTTTTAAGCATGTTCGTGGTCATAAATCTTAATATGTCTTCTTTTATTCTCATTTTTTCCTCTATGGGTTTGGGAACATTAGAAGCTGATTTGTAATGTACCAGAACATAACTGCCCTGTTTAAATTTTTTTATGGGATACGCCAGATTTCTTTTGCCCCATATATCATTTTTTAAAATCTCCCCGCCAAGTTCACTGATTTTGCCCGCTAATTCATCCATAATTGATTTGAGATCATCATCTGAAACAGTAGGGCGCACAATGTAAAGCAATTCGTAGTAATTCATCTATTCAACCTCCTTTCGGTCGTCAGGCCATCTCTTTTATTTTTAAGAGAAAGCAAGGATTTTAGGTTGAATATAATACACGAATATCAGGAAAAATCAAATTATAATTGCTTTTATATACTTACTGTACAAATCCAACGTTCTCTCTTTTGCTTAGAGGTAATCTATGGTGTCTAAGGCAGCTTTTTAAGCTTTAACAAAAACATTACCATTTTATTACTGTCTGCCTTAATATGTATATTTGTTAGATAATTTTCTTTTATATTATAACTTGACTTTAATATGAAAAAATGCAAAAATATACAGCGATGGTTGCAAATTACAGAAAAGTTTTAATTGTACTAAATGATAATCTACTGGCACATATGCTGGAATTAATATTCACGGAGCATAATTTTTCGGCGGATATCGTAGATGGACCGAAAAGTGCATTAGACCGCATTGCTGATTACAAGTACCCTTTAATTGTTATAGGTGATAACAAAGGTATAGTTGTAAAAAACAAACTTGCAGCCCTTATTTTAGATAAATATGATGAACATAAGCCTAATATTATAATTTTCAAAAGGAGTACGGAGAATGTTTTTCCATATAGACATATAACAATATTTAATTATCCAAGCCTGCATAATGATATATCTTCCTTTATAAATTCTATGGATGTTTATCCTGCAGCCGAAAAATCCGGGTCTAACACTATAATCAAAAACAAAAAATACGAACCTATAGATAATTTGGGTGATTTTTTCCATACACTGAAAGGCAACTTAAAAATGGATTTTCTAGCGGACGGCAGGAAGATTAATGGTTTTATAATGGGCAATGAATTTTATTTTATATATTGCGGATTTGATAAACCAAGCGATCTGTTTTTTGCCAAAAATATTAGTGCAGCCCGGGAAGAATTGAAATTATCGGATGTTATCTCTATAGACAGCAAAAAACTGGAAAAAGAGAGTGTAAGCTCTTTTGTCAGAAATGGAATAAATGATATCAGCGACAAAAATTATCTTCTGTCTATGCTGCCGAAAAACAGGGAGCGCATAGTTATTAAAGCGCCTAGAAATATAATTAAACAATCACCTATGGTTAACGCATTAGACAATTTTGAGGATATATTTTTTAGAGATGACAATTTGACATTGGGATACCTAAAAAAGCAGTACAATGAAAGTATAGATATTTTACGTGCAGTTATATATATGTATATGCTTAAAATGATAGATTTTGAAGAGTTGCAGACCAAAGATGAAGATACAAATAAAAAATTTGATGTTAAAATAAAAAAAGGATTTTTGCGCAAAATTATGGATAGAATTAGAGGACTATAATGGCTGTATATAAAATAATTGTAACCGGCAGTTTTAATTCAGGTAAAACTACATTTGTTAAGTGCATAAGCGATATTAAACCTATCACGACAGATAAGCCTGTTTCGGAAGATAATTTAAAGGGTATCAAATCTTTAACTACTGTGGCAATGGACTTCGGGATATTAAATATAGATAAAGATCTTATATTGCACATATATGCCACACCAGGACAGGAAAGGTTTGATGTAGTATATAGCAGTCTGGTGAAAAATGCGCTTGCGTTGATCGTTCTCGGAGATGCAACAAATAAAAAATCCATTGAAAATATGGGCGTGTATTTCAGTAAATTTTTGGCATTAAAGAAACTTCCCGCTGTGTTTGCACTGACCAAAACAGACCTACCGGATGCCTTGCCGGAAAATGAGATAGAAACTATCCTGTCAAATATACCTTCAGACATTCCAGTGATGAAAATCAATGCAACCAGCAAAAAAGATGTGAAAGAAGCTGTGCTTACAGCGCTTGGGCAATTAATGTGAATTGGTAAAGCGGCTTATGTATAACTGATCTTACGTACTTTGAATAAACAAAGTGTTCATTTCTAAATTTTCCCGTTCAGGCTTTTCTATCTTTGTTATTGTATAAAAATAAATGATTTTTACAATTATACCTGT